>JAUVKF010000064.1 GCA_030596395.1 Chlorobiota bacterium
GGTAAAATGATGTTTTTTGTTGGCGACACCAATGATCATGGATTACAAACAGTATCGTTTTATGCGGTTGACAGGGATTTCTTCAAGGTATTGGACGTGCCTCTGGTTGAAGGAAGCTTTTTCGAGGAAGAATCGGAAGAAGAAGCTGAAGAAGATTGCCCTCGACAATATGTTATCAATGAAGCAACGGCTGCATTTTTTAAAATGGATAAACCTGTAGGTGAAAAACTTGACGCATCCATTTTCGAGGAACAGAATGGTGAGGTGATTGGCGTAGTTCAAAACTTCAACTTTTTCTCGTTACATGATGATGTTGAACCGCTTGTATTTGTGCACTGGCCTGAAAAAAGCAGGTATTTTATGGTAGAAATTGAACCGGATAAAATGGATGCAGCGCTGACTCATGTAAAAACAACATGGAGTAAGTTTAATGAAGGCCATTTTATGCACTTCACTTTTCTTGAAAGCAAGTTAGAAAGTCTTTATGCGGCAGATATAAAAATGCTTTCCTTGTTTATTTATTTTTCCATTTTTGTGATTTTCATTTCCAGCCTTGGCTTATACGGGCTTTCTTCATTTCTTATCGAGCAAAGAACAAAAGAAATTGGAATACGAAAAATTCTGGGAGGATCAGAACACCGAATCATACTCTTGCTGGCAAAAGACTATTTGGTGCTTGTTTTTATTGCAGGTATAATTGCTTCCGTACCGGTTTATTATTTAATGAATAACTGGCTGAATACATTTGCCTTTCATATCAATATTAATGGTTGGTATTTCGTTTTCGGAATTGCTATTGCACTTGCTTTTGCTTTTTTTACCGTACTGATCAGATCGTACAACGTAGTACGCAGAAGCCCTGCTTATGCGTTGAAGTATGAGTGATCAATGAATGTTATTTAACCCTATTTATTTAGCAATTATCGATCACAAAATTGGAGTAATGCCCGCCTGCCAAAGAGCAACGGCGGACAGGGAGTGTTGGAGTAGGACTAATATTAATTCGAGATCTTTGCAATATCACTTTCCGATTAGATACCCAATCGTTCTTTCAATTCTTTAATTCGGGATTTGCTGACATTTACCTTGCTTCCTTCTTTTAAAATAACCAGGTAACTTTCTTTTGCATAACGCTCAATTTTTTCGATAAAATTGACATTGATAATACTTGAACGATGAATACGGGTAAAGATTTTCTCCGGAAGGCTGTTTTCGAGGTAATTCATTGTTTCCTTTTTAAGGTATTTTTTCTCTTTAGTGAAGATCTCAACATAATCATCATAAGCCTCAATACGGATAACATCTACAACCGGAACCACGTCAATTTTACTGCCTGTTTTAATAAATAATCGTTCAATCTCCTTCCTGTCTTCTTTAACTTTTTCCGAAAGGTTTTGAATATTTTCAGTGGTTTTACTTTTCTGCTGAATGCGTTCAAACACTTTTTCAATGGCCTCATCAAATCGTTGTTTTGAAAAAGGTTTCATCAGGTAATCAACAGCGCTCAGTTCAAAGGCTTTTAACGCGTATTGATCATAGGCAGTGGTAAAAATAATCTGAGGCAGTTCATCCAGCAATTCAATAACCTCAAACCCGGTAAGTTTTGGCATCTGAATATCAAGGAAGACCAGGTCGGGTTTATTGTCATTTATCGCTTTTACTCCGCAAAAACCATCGGCACACTCCGCAATCAGCTCAATATTTTCATGGTTTTTCAAATAAGCCTTTACCAAATCCCGGGCAGGCATTTCGTCTTCAACAATAATTGCACGTAATTTATTCATTGTTACCATTTGTGGGGAGTTTTAATATTGCTCTAAAAACCAGTTTGTCAGCAATTGTTTCCAACAAATCCTGTCGCTGATAAATTAATTGCAGCCGTTTTCGAATGTTCGATAATCCAATACCATGTCCAACTTTTTTGGTGGCTTCTGGATCATAATCGTTGGCAATTTCAATTGTAACATAACCGTTTTCTTTCACACAAGTCAGCTCAATCAGTACTTCCTCCGTGCTGTGGTAAACACCGTGCTTAATTGAGTTTTCGATGAGCGGTTGCAAGATCATATTGGGTATCTCAAAGTTAATGCAATTATCTGGAACTTTCCAGGTAAAGTTAAGCCGGTGGCCGAATCGGACCTTTTCAATATCCAGATAACGTTTTATGTTTTCAAATTCCTGCTTCAGGCTTGTTTTTTCATCTTTGTCATGAGTAAGGGAGTACCTCAGAAAATCCGAAAGTTTGATCACCATTTCCTGCGCTTTATCAGGATTGGAAATGGTAAGTGAGCTAATTGAATTAAGGCTGTTGAACAGGAAGTGAGGATTGATCTGCGATTTTAATGCGCTTAATTCGGCCTCTTTGACCAGGGTTTGCAACTCTCCTTCAATTTTAAGTTTATCCTGTAAATCTTCGTAATACAGTATCATATAATAAAACATGATAAACAACAGGTAATAAAATATACCTGTTACTGCACGCCATGGAATACTGTCATTTAAAAACTGTATGTAAACATTTTCATCGGAGTACATATAATACAGAGAAAAGTAAGCGATACCAATCCATATAGCAATAACCACAACGGCGATGATGAGGTGGTTGATGATCACATCAAAAACCGATTGGGTTTCGCGTATATTAAACCGAAGAACGTACCATAAATTAAAACCAATTAATGCAAACAGGATATTAAAGACTGCCGAATCGGTCAGGCTGGTCAGGCTGTCAAGATCGTAGAAGAAATTAATAATAAAGGTATGGATAACGAATATGAGTATCCAAAACGTTCCGAATGTTATTAAATAACTTCTGTTTTTTGAAATAGGATTTAACATACCTCCGTATTAACTAACGCAAAATAATATGGTTAACTATTCTAGTTAATAATTTTTTATCTCTACTCCGCCAAAAAGGATCAGTCCTTTGATCAAGAGCACTTTTTCCGAAACCTCTTCACTTGGCTTAATGTGACGTTTGTCGGTAAAACCACCGAACAGTGAAACAGCTTCTGATTTTATCTGCCAGTTGCCTGGTACAATAAATTTGGTACCACCAAACATAGTAAATACGTCAACGATTGTTCCTTCATTCGACATCTGCGATAAAGTCAGGTCAATCTCTGATCCGCCAAAAATTGCAGTAATGTTTCCACCTTTCAGGTTTTGAGAGCCATAGCGTTTTACTCCACCTCCAAATATTGCTACATCGTCAATATAATCGGTACTAAGTGCTCCGTCATCATTTAGTGTCTTACTGCGATGACTTCCCAATCGCCCATGTACACTTCTGCGGGTAAGGATAACCAAACCAACACCAATTAATACCAAAGGCCAGAAAACCTGGTGTAAGTGAATGCTGTAATCAAAAAAGTAAGGAATCCAGAACACTACTCCCAAACCGATCAGGATATATCCTGTTATCCGCTGTTCGCTGGAAACAACAATAATAAGGCCAATAGCGATTAGCAATGTTTTCCAGTTGAATACCAAATGTTTTATTGAGAAATCTACCAGGTCGAATGTTTCAAGAAAAAGTAACCCTCCTGCAACGATTAGCAGAATGGCTGCTATATTTCTTCTGTCAACTGATCTTTTATCTTCCATTTCATTGATCTTTAAAAATTGTACAGCAAAACTATTGCTTAGCCGCACTAATGTAAATAAAAAATCGGTGAGCTACTGAAAAATGTCGGTGAGTGGAGAAAGGATTGGCGTTTCAGTTCTATTATCATATAGTTTTATTAACTTTCATGCCGTAAGCACCCAACCACTCAAAATTCTCAAACACAAAGTTTACTGCATCTTCGTAAGCATCAAACGACCTGGTTTTTTTAATTGAATTAAATACTTTTTGCGGATTGTTGAATGAATTAGCCAGATGACTCCATAATTCCTTCATTACGCTGATTGAATGCAGGCTATCGTTTTTGCTTTTTCGATAGGCAATATACAGGTTCTCAACAAAATGTTTAATTACTGCTTTCCTTTCTTCATTTCCCGGCAGGTCAACACCTTTGATGTCACCGGGCAAAAAAGGATCGATCAGCATACCGCGGCCAATCATCCAGGAAGATACCCCTTGAAAGCGTTTTGAAAGCTTTTGGAAGTCATTAGCGGTAAATATATCACCATTGTAAATAACCGGTACTTCTGCCATGCTGAGTGCCTTTTCAAAATGATCAAGATGAACCTCGCCTTTATACAATTGTTTTCCGATACGGGAATGAACGGTTAATTCGTGAATATTGTGATGATTGAAAACAGGGATCAGTTCAAAAATTTCATCCGGGGAATGATAACCCAGCCGGCATTTAACTGAAAAGTTAATTTCAACTACAGGCATCACTTTCTCCAGTATTTCATTCACCATTTCAGGGTAAGGAAGCATTCCTGAACCTCTTTTTTTATTGGCTACCCTTGGATACGGGCAACCCAAATTCCAGTTCATTTCTTTAAATCCGCGTTCCGTACAAAAATCTGCGAAGCGAATGATCTCGTCAGCATCTTTGCTCAATATTTGAGGAACGACCGGAATACCATTATGTTTGATGTTTATTAATTTCCCCCCTTTTTTCTCCAGGCTCTTTTGTTTGTGGATACTCGTAAAAAACGGTGTAAAGAGTTTGTCGATCCAAGGGAAATATTGTGAATAAATTTCACGATAAACAGCTCCTGTAATCCCCTGGAAAGGAGCAAGGTATAACTTGGTTTCAACTTGCATATAAGATATCACTTAAACACTGAATAAAATTACTTTAATTAGTTATTTTAAATGAAACCGACTTCTAATTAATACTTCGTCAGGAAAGTGATCAGGTTAGCATCCCTTGAAAGGCCCAGTTTTACCCTTAACCTGTGGCGGGCAACGGTTATACTTTGTGGTGTAGTATAGGTAATGGTTGAGATGTCTTTCGAAGTCATATTTAGTTTGAGGAACGCGCAGAGTTTGAGTTCGTTGGGCGTTAAACCGGGGAAATCACGAATCAGTTTATCATAAAAATCATTATGCACGGCATTAAACCGGTACTCAAATTCTTCCCATGTTTCCTTGCTCATATTGGCTTCCAATTCCCTTACCACGTTCAATAGACTTTTTTTATGTGTTGAACTTAAGCTCAGGTTAATCTCCTTTAATTTCTTCGATACTGTTGCAATAAAATTATTCTTTTTCAACTGGTACATCACACTGGTTGCCAATTCTTTGTTTTTAAAATCCAGTTCTTTCTGCAAATTGCCTTTTTCAAGCTCAAGGTTCTTTTTTGCTAACTCAGCACGTTTTACTTTGTTTCTTTGATTTTTCCTGTAGAGTATAAAAATGAAAAACAAACCTGCAATCACCAGTACTGAGATAATGATCAGCATCCGGTAGAAAAGCATATTTCGGTTGTATTCGGAATCTTTTTGTATTTGTTCTATTTCCTGTTTTTTTTGTTTTTTCAGGTATTGGTACTCCAATTCCAATTTGGTGATCTTGCCTACATTTCTGGCATTTATAATACTGTCTGAAAGTTTGTCATATAACTGGTAATAACCAAAAGCCATACTTGTATTTCCAAGTTTTTCATAAATTTTGCTAAAAGATTTCGAGGCATCGGCTTTTCTGCCCGGCATGGTAAATTCCTCTGCCAGGTAAGATGATTTTCTCAATACCGAAATTGCTTTATTGTACCTGCCCATTTTAAGGTAAGTTTTGCCCAGGCGGTTAAAGCAGTATGCCTGGATCAAAGGCCCCGATTCCTTGTACCTGAAGTCAATTTTGGCTGCAATATCAGATGCCTGTTGATAGATGATTAATGCTGAATCATAATCTCCCATCTGAAATTTTACATCACCTGCACCCATTTTGGCAGTAGCCATCCCCCAGTCGTCTTCCATTTCCTGATAAATATTATATGCCCGTTCAAATGTTGATTTCGCCTTTGCAAATTCATTTTTATTGGTTTGGATAAAACCAATATTACGAAGTGTTGTGGCATAATTACGCTTGTCCTTAACTTTATGGTTTATAGTTAATGCTTTCTCAAAATAGATCATTGCCTGGTCGTAATTCTCAAGGATAAGCAATAGCAACCCAATGTCATCATATAAGTCGGAAAGTACTTCCTCATCATTTAATTCTTCGGCAATCAGTAAACTCTGCATCTGGTAGTCGATGGCTTCAAAATAGTTATCCTGGATGGTGTACGACTTTCCGAGAAACATCAAAACCTCTGACTTTAACTTTTTGCAATCACAATCATTTACGTAAAATAATGATTTATAGAAATCATCACGGGCACGGATAATGCTATCCCTTCTCATCTGTGTCTTACCAAGTATAAAATATGATCTGGCAATGTTTTCAGCAGTGTTGTTCAGAATTGCTTTATCAAGCGCTTTCGTGGCATAAAAAAGTGATGAATCGGTATTACTCTCTTTATATAATAAACTCATTTGCAGGTATAAGTCGATTCTTTCATTTTCAGTATGAGCATCTTTGATCAGGTTAATGATACTGTCGTTGTTTGCAAATAATAAACCGGAGAAAAATAAGAGGAATAACAGAGAGAAAACACGGAGTATAATTAATGAGCGCATAATATAAAGTAGTTTAGTTTGTACTTCAAAAATAGGAATATTAACAAGAACAGGTTTTTGACCGGAGCTTAGGTGTTCAAACACGAACAACTTTTGTATTGAGACGAACAATAATTATGGAGTTAATTAACAATATGTTTCATAAATAACATACCTATAGATTATTAGGGATTATGGCACAGCATTGGAATTCAATAATCGATAGACCTTTTTAATAATTATGCTGAGAACGATTAAACATGAAAACAAGAATCGCAACCTTATTGGTCGTGCTGGGCATGTTAATTTCAACATTAACCAGCGCGAATGAACCTGTCCCGGCATCAAAGGCTGTTTCTAAATCAGTTGCCGATCTGATCAAATCCGAGCTTGAGTTCCCTGACTTTGCCAGGGAATCAGATTTTGAATGTTGTGTTATGGTAAGAATTACAATCTTACCTGATGGAACCTTTAACGTAGATTGTGTTAACTGTATGAACTTACAACTGAAAAATTATGTGGTCAACGAGATTGAAGACATAATTTCAGAAGAACATGCTCTTTTTTCCGGTCAAACCGTTTCAATGAAAGTAAATTTTAAGTGTATTTGACCTTTACAATTTTGATTAAAATGAGACATAAAATTTGAACCCTCACCGGGGCAATTTTTATTTATCTTATCTCTTTGGTTAAAAATAGGTTGTATATTCACTTCCAAAATTAAACTTTGGACACAACAATCATTCGTAATAAGTTCATTTCCCTTTTTGGTAACACCCCTATTCTTATTTCTGCACCAGGACGTATCAATTTAATTGGCGAACATACCGATTACAATGATGGTTTCGTGCTTCCGGCTGCAATCGACAAGAAAGTAACATTCGCAATTGCTTCAAACAACAGTAGAAAATTTCGTTTTTATGCTTCTGACATTGATCAACATTACGAAACCAAAAATGTTCAGCCCGCACCTTATGAATTTCAATGGACAAATTACCTGCTAGGGGTTTTAGCACAATTTGAAAATGAGGGTGTTGAATTAAGTGGAGTTGATTGTGTTTTCGAAAGCGACATTCCAATAGGAGCAGGCTTGTCATCATCAGCGGCTTTAGAATGTGGCTTTGCCTACGGACTTAATAAGCTTTTAAATGCCGGATTTTCAGATTATCAACTTGTGCAAATGGCACAAAAAGCCGAACATGAATATGCAGGGGTGATGTGTGGTATTATGGATCAATATGCAAGTATTTTTGGGAAAAAAGACCATGTATTTCAGCTTGATTGCAGAACACATGAACACAGTTATTTTCGTTTTGAAATGAAAGACTACATAATTGCTTTGGTTGACACAAAAGTAAAACACGAACTGGCTTCCTCCAAATACAATCAACGAAGAAAGGAGTGTGAAACGGGCGTTCGGTTTTTTAAAAAGATCAATCCTGGAATTCAGGCATTGAGAGATGTAAATTTAGACATGCTTGAACAATATAAAAATGATCTGGATCCAATAATTTATAAACGATGCAATTATGTCGTTAGTGAAAACCATCGTGTAATAGACGCCTGTGAAGCCATTGAGCAACACGATTTTCATAGGTTTGGAGAACTGATGTGTCAATCTCATGATGGGTTGAAGAATCAATATAAAGTAAGCTGTAAAGAGTTGGATATTTTGGTTGAACTGACAAAAAGCCTGGATTATGTTCACGGTGCAAGAATGATGGGTGGTGGTTTTGGCGGATGCACGATCAATTTAATTGATAGAAATGAGGCAACGACTTTTCAACAAGAGATCAATGACGAATATTTCAAAAAAACAGGCATTGAACCTGATTTTTATTTTGTAAACCCTGATGATGGGGTTCAAATGATGAATTAAAAAGTAACAGTAAATGGAATCGAATTTTACCTTTCTTGACTATTTTATTTTCGCACTGTATGCAATAATTATTTTAAGTGTTGGCCTCTGGGTATCACGTGGAAAAAAAGGTGTAAAAAAATCGGCCGAAGACTATTTTCTGGCCAGTAAATCATTGCCCTGGTGGGCTATCGGTGCTTCATTGATTGCAGCCAATATTTCCGCCGAGCAAATGATAGGCATGTCAGGTTCGGGCATGGCTCTTGGGCTTGCAATTGCTTCGTATGAATGGATGGCTGCTTTAACACTTATCATTGTTGGAAAATACTTTCTACCCATTTTTATTGAGAAGGGACTTTATACAATTCCGGAATTTATCGAAAAACGATTCAGTACCAACCTGAAAACCATCCTAGCAGTGTTCTGGATCGCCTTGTTCATCTTTGTTAACCTTACTTCAGTGTTGTTTCTGGGTGGAAAAGCTCTTGATACGATCTTAGGAAATGGTGATGGGAGTATGATATTTACGGCCATTGTTTCTCTGGCTTTGTTTGCAGCAGCTTATTCGTTGTATGGAGGTCTTGCAGCAGTTGCCTGGACCGATGTAATACAGGTTACTTTGCTGGTTGTTGGCGGATTGATCACCTCAGTCATTGCACTTGAACATGTTACGCCTGATGGAGGTGTTTTAAACGGGCTTTCCCACATTTATGATACTGCCGGTGATAAATTTCATATGATCCTTAAGAGAGACAACCCTGAGTTTATGAACCTGCCGGGAATTGCCGTATTGATAGGAGGTATGTGGATCGCCAATTTATATTACTGGGGATTTAACCAATATATTATCCAGCGAACACTTGCTGCAAAAAGTTTAAAAGAGGCACAAAGGGGTATTGTATTCGCCGCCTTTCTAAAACTTATCATTCCTTTAATAGTTGTAATTCCTGGTATCATTGCCTTCGTTATGTTTTCTCAACCAGAAGGAACAGCAATGATTGATGGCGTAGGCGAAGCATTTCGAAAAGCTGATGGCTCAATGAATTATGATAAAGCATATCCCTGGTTGATCAGTACCTTCATACCTGCGGGTTTGAAAGGACTTGTTGTAGCCGCGCTTGCTGCAGCCATTGTTTCATCGTTGGCGAGTATGGTTAATTCTACATCTACCATTTTCACCATGGATATTTACAAACCATACCTTGCAAAAAAAGATGGTAAAAACAGGGATGTAGCAGTGGGTCGGATTGCCGGAGCAGTTGCTTTGGTAATTGCCATTATTGTTGCACCTACCCTGGGGAGTATTGAGCAGGCATTTCAATACATACAGGAATACACAGGACTGGTAAGCCCCGGCATACTGGCGGTATTTATGATGGGATTATTTTATAAAAAGGCAACCAATAAAGGTGCGATTGCTGGAATTCTGGTTTCAATTCCTGTTGCACTTGCATTAAAAACGCCCTACCTGGAACTTCCCTGGATGGACCAAATGTTATATACTTTCCTGATTACTATGGTAGTAATTGTTTTTGTGAGCTTTTCAACAAATAAAGAAATTGACGATCCGAAAGGAATTGTTGTTACCAAAACAACTTTCAAAACAGGACCTGTATTCAATATGGCTGCCTATGCGATTTGTATAATTTTGGTTGTGTTGTATACAGTGTTTTGGTAGATAAATTAGCTAATTAACTCAAGTAGAAAAAGTCCAGAGAAATACTCCGGACTTTTATTGTGGGCCCACCAGGACTTGAACCTGGGACCACCTGATTATGAGTCAGGTGCTCTAACCAACTGAGCTATAGGCCCTTTAAGTAATACCCAAAAAAATTTCTGGGCTAACCAACTGAAAGATAGACCCTGATTTTCTCAACTTAAAAAAAAGAGGATTGCAAAATTACATAATCAACCTGAATTAGCAAGTCAAAACTGAAAAAACATATCTAATCTTCCTGATAAAACCTCTTTTGTAGCTTAGATACTATTTCAGGATATTGTCTTAAATTCCTAATGTATTTACTGCTTTTCATTTTCTTTATATGCTTTTCTATTTTTCTGGCCTGTTCGATTGAATTGCATGTGATTTCCAGAAAAATTTTCCAATCCTTTGACAAAGAGGTATATTTATGATTACCATAAAATTGTTCCAAATGATTTTGTAATCTTTCTTTTGGTTCCAATATTGTTGAACCAACATAAAATCTATTTAAAGATGTACTATAAAGAATGTAACAGTGAGGCATCAAAATTAATATTTAGCTACACTATGTTTGTTTGAGGAGCCACCACCCGAAAACTTTCGGGGTGAACCTGTCCCGATATTGATCGGGAACCTGATTATGAGTCACCCCGATAGCTATCGGGGCTAACCAACTGAGCTATAGGCCCGGATTACAATACAAAATTGTAAATGCGGCTGCAAATTTACATATTTGTAGTCAATAAGCAATGTAGCCAATCATTTTTTTAATTAGCTTGCACGCATTCGTGAATATGCTGAAATTTATAGCATTATTCGTCAAATAAAAAATTTCAAACAGATGAAAACTACTGACATAAAAACCATAATTTTCGACTTCGGAGGGGTTATTATAGATATTGACCCTGAACTAACCATGAAAGAGTTTGCTAAACTTGGTGCACGCAAACTGGATCCTGATCAAATGAACTCGTTTGTATCCAATATCATCAGGAAATTTGAGAAAGGGATATTAACACCCGAATCTTTCAGGAAGAGGGCAAGTGATTTTCTTGGAATCAATGTGTCCGACCATAAGTTTGATGATGCCTGGAATGCATTGCTTTATGATATTCCTCAAAAAAGGCTCAACGAGATTGAAAAGGCTAAAAAACATTACCAGATATTTTTGCTCAGTAATTCAAATGAAATCCATTATGATTTGTATGTACGTGACTTGCAATTAAGGTTTGGCTATCGTGAATTTGATAACCTTTTTTATAAAGCATATTTCTCGTTTGATTTACATATGGCAAAGCCTGACCCATCGATTTATGAATTTGTCCTCAATCAGCACAACCTCGAACCTGCAAAAACACTTTTCATTGATGATAATGGGGAAAATATCATTCCTGCTCAAAAACTGGGCATGGCAACCTATCACCTTCAGAAACCTGAAAAATTAAGGGAACTTTTTACGGATGGTGTTTTAAAGGAAGATCTTAAGATTGGCTGGCTTTCACCGGATAAGATTACTTATTAAATATTGGTATCATCAGTGCTAAATAAACACTGAAACTTTCTTATCACATAATATTATTGAATTCCAGAATAAGTGGAAATAAGGGGAATAGGGTTATAAAGAGAATAGGATTATTTAAACCCATTATACCCTTATACCCATATTTCCTCTATCTTATTTTAGAAAATCTATTTTTTTATAACCTACTGATTAAGAATTGATTTATATTCTGATTAGTCACAATTATAGTAATCCCTGATCTCTTTCAGCAATGATTTTACCTCTTCAAAGGATTCGACATCCATTAGTTTTTGCCTAAACGGTTTAAAATTTGGATAGCCTTTAAAATAATCCGACCAGTGTTTTCTGAATTCAAGTACACCACGGCGTTCACCTTTCCAGTCAACTGATCTTTCCAGATGGATCAAACTGATTTTAACACGTTCACTAATATCGGGAGCCGGTAAAAGCTCGCTATGTTTCAGGTAATGCTTGATCGACCTGAAGATCCACGGATTACCATATGATCCTCTTGCTACCATAAGGCCATCAACACCATAATTGTCCTTAAAATGTTTTGCCGATTCAGGACTGATCACATCACCATTACCGAAAACAGGAATATTCATTCGCGGATTGTTTTTCACTTCTCCAATTAAGGTCCAGTCCGCAGGAATGCGTGGCCTTTGTGTCCGTGTTCTGCCATGAATGGTAATGGCTTTTATTCCCACATCCTGCAATCTTTCGGCAATGTCAACTATCTCTTTGTGTTCGTCATCATAACCCAGGCGTGTTTTAACGGTAACAGGTAAATTAACAGCTTTAACAACTGCCTCGGTCATCTTTACCATTTTCGGGATATCGTTTAAAATGCCCGATCCGGCTCCTTTGGCAACTACTTTTCTTACAGGGCAACCATAATTAATGTCAATCAGGTCAGGATTGGTTCGCTCGGCATATTGCGCAGCTTTTACCATCGAATCAATATCATGTCCGAATATCTGTATGCCTATCGGTCGCTCAAATTCATCAAAGTCAAGTTTTTTAACACTTTTGTCGGCATCACGTATCAAACCTTCCGATGAAATAAACTCAGTGTACATCACATCAGCCCCAAACATTTTGCATACATACCTGAATGGCGGATCGCTCACATCCTCCATCGGCGCCAGAAGTATGGGAAACTCTCCCAAGGGTATGTTATCAATTTTTACCATTGTGTTCAATAAAAACCATCTTCCAATTTTCCATTCCTCCACTTTTTGACTCAACCAAAATGAAGTATATAAAATCTAGTTATTTGCCCAATAATCGAATTATAAATTCGTGTTTATTATTAGGGTGGCAAAAATATTAAATTTGCGCCTTCATTTATCAGACTGATGAAACGCATTGTTTATCTCGAAAATATGTCGGCATGGGGAAAATTGTTCCTTTTATTAGGAATGATTATCCTGTCATCACTATTTTCAGCTTTTGCGGGTTTGCTAATTGGTAAATTATATTTTGGTGTTGCTTTAAACACCTTGACAGCTTATATCGCCAATCCACAAACTCCTGATGCAATTGCTTTTGTCAAGTTTTATCAATTGATTAACCAACTAGGTGTTTTTATTGTTCCGGTTATTGTTTATTCATTTCTTGTTAGTGCTAATGTTCAGAGCTACCTTTATCTTGATAAAAAACCAGGGTTGATAGGTTTACTGATATCCGGGCTGGTTATCTATACCATACTTCCTTTTAACCATTACCTGCTGGAGCTTAATCAAAATATACGTTTTCCGGAGATGCTCTCTGGAATAGAAAGTTGGATGACGGATTATGAAGTTAAAGCCAAAATATTAACTGAATCTTTTTTGAAGACTGATACTGTCAGTGTTCTCATTGTTAACCTCATTATTGTTGCACTGATCCCTGCTATTGGTGAAGAATGGCTGTTCAGGGGTGTTTTACTGAAGTTATTTAAACAGATAACGGGTAATTTTCATTGGGCTGTTTTAATAACCGCATTTTTATTTGCTGCACTGCACTTGCAGTTTTTAAGTTTCTTCCCCCGAATGCTACTGGGCATTTTCCTGGGATATATGTTTGTTTTTACCCGGAATTTGTGGGTTCCCATCCTTGCCCATTTTATCAATAATGCTTCCTCAGTAATTATTTTTTACCTGCATTACAATGGCAAAATCAAAGTATCCCTCGAAAATTTCGGCGCTTCAACAAACACTGTTTATGTTATCGGAAGTCTGTTAATTTCAGTTTGGTTAATGTTCATTCTTTTCGGAAGGGAAAGAACCAGCTTTAAAGCATAAAAAAAAGGGCTCGTTTGTGAGCCCTTTATATTTAAAAAATTTATTCGCTAATTTTTATCCCTCGCTCTGCGTGATGAATAATTAATTTTAAAGGCACCGGCTTTACGCAGTTCCTGCTTAATGTCGGTAACAATTCCCATCCTCGTTTCACTATCCACTTTCAGCGAAAAAGTAACCTTTTGACGGTCAGCTTCAGGGCGTTTTTGTCTGTCGTTGGCAACAAACTCCTGTATGTCATCCACAACAGCAAACTGATCGTTTAACTGAATACGGGTATTGGTACCAAATGTTTTTGAATTGACAGGAGGTCCCACATAAATGTAACTAACCAGTGATTTTTTCTCTAGTTTTTGAATCTCTGTTGCTTCGGGGAGTTTCATTTTAACTTTGTATGTAACTTCACGCATGGTGGTTGTTACCATAAAAAAGAACAACAGCATAAAAATGATGTCGGGCAATGAAGAAGTATTGATTGCCGCGCTGCCTTTTCCTTTTTTTGTTTTAAATTTCGACATTTTATTGTCCTCCTATATCTTCAGGTTCGGCTTCAGAAACACGTACCGGAATTGCTTTATTAATTCCTTTTATCTTGTCTTCATTAACCAGTTGGGTGTATTTAATACCAAAAAGGCTAACCGATAATTCGTTTTTCATCTCGTTAAAAGCTGCAGCAAGTTCATTTTGCACTGCAATATACATTGCATATGAAGTGCCCCTGTCGTTTTTCAATGAAATAATACCTTTCGAGGTCATAACTTCACGGTTCAGCTCATCAATAAATTTAGGTTGAACTTCCGGATAGTCAGGATTATCAGGGTGAATGGCCATAAAATCCTTTGCTGTTTCTTTTAACATTGAGATATCAACAAATTTTCCGTTAACCATCAACCTGTTACGGCTATTCACAAGCACTTTCAAAACATTTCTTTCTTTTACATCTATTTCTTGTTCTAGATCCTCAACAGGTGGTGGCAGTTTCCTGGTAATACCTGTATCTACGTCCATTGTGGTAGTCACAAGGAAGAAAATGAGCAGGAGGAAGGCAATATCTGCCATCGAACCTGCATTGATCTCTGGTGCTTTTCTTGCCATAACTCGTTTATTTAAATACTTTAATTATCGAAGCGTAAATAACGGCTAAAATGGTTAGCGCGAATGCTATATAGGTAACGATCAAGCCCATCCCTACTAATTTGGAAGTTTCGGCTGTTGTCTTCAATTCTTCAAGGCGCAAATCAGAGAATTCATTTACTGCCAGGGAATATCCAACAATAATTACCACGACAAAAAGAGCAAGGCTAATCAATAATTTCACCATATTCTTCGGATGTATTATAAAGCCGTAAATGGGTGAAATAACCATGATAGCAACACTGATAATAAGCAGTAATTTACTCAAATCGATAAAAGAATCAACTGAAAGGATATTAGTATAAAATAAAAGCCCAAAAATAGACACAAGCGCCAGTAACAGATACAATATCCATTTTGTTATATTGGAAATACTATCTTTCATGGCTTTTTATTTTTTATGTTGTGCAAGTAAATCAATGAATGAGATGGAAGTGTCTTCCATATCGTTTACAAGGCTTTCAATTTTTGATACGATGTAATTGTAGAAAATTTGTAAAATAATCGCAACAATCAGACCAAATACTGTGGTAAGAAGCGCAACTTTGATACCACCGGCAACAATTGTTGGTGAAATATCACCGGCTGCAGCAATATCATCAAATGCCTTGATCATACCAATTACAGTACCCATAAACCCAAGCATAGGAGCCAAAGCAATAAATAATGAGATCCAGCTAACACCACTTTCGAGGCGACCGGTTACAACACTACCATAAGCAACAATTGCTTTTTCAACATCAACCATACCATCGTCCCAACGGTTAAGGCCTTCGCTGAAGATGCTGGCAACAGGTCCTCGTGTGTTGCGAACTACTTCTTTTGCTTGGTCAATACCACCCGATTCCAGGGCGCTTTCAACATTCTTAAGCAATTTGGTTGTGTTTACTGTTGCAAGGCTGAGGTAAATAATACGCTCAATACTAATTGCCAGACCAAAGATCAGGGCAAGCAATACAATACCCATAAAACCAGGGCCACCTTCGATGAATTTTTCTTTTAAAACCTCGTGAAACGAGAGAGGTTTTTCTTCTTCAACAACAACAGGAGCTGGCTCTTCAACAACCTGTTCTTCTACGGCTGCTTCCGTAGTGTCGCCCTCCATAACATCTTCCTGGGCAATGGTATAATTTGATAACCCAAAAGTTATCAGCGCAACGATTGAAAGAAACGCGAATAATTTTTTCATGATTTTGAAAATTGGTTTCAGATAATTGAAATAATTCAGAACTGACAAAGGTAAAAATATATTTGTTTTTAGCAATTTAATTTATCAGGCCTTTGTTGCGGAGAGAGTGGGATTCGAACCCACGATACCCTTTTGGGGTATACACGCTTTCCAGGCGTGCCTCTTCAGCCACTCGAGCATCTCTCCAAATCTTTTTAAAGAACGCCAAAAGTAGAAAATTTATTTTCACTTATCAGGCTACTAAACATTTAGATTAATTCTAAGATAAGAACCTTTTAGCATTAAGATAGATAGTTAACTTTTCCAAAGTTCAAAGCTTTGGAAAAGTTAACAGGCTAATTCATACGGCTTAAGCTCAACCCTTGATTCGCATTATCAATTAAAATTGAAATTATGCAGTTATTTCTCCCCTGATTGGTTTTTGAAATAAAGTCTTTACCTGATCAGAATCATGGTACTTACCAAATAAATACATCAATTTTGTTATTGCAGCTTCGGTAGATATGTCCTTGCCGCTGGTAACACCAATTTCTTTTAACGGCATACTTGTAGCGTATTTCCCCTGGAGAACGGTACCCGTTACACATTGAGTGACATTAATTATGATAAGTCCATTGTCAATAGAATCCTTAAGAAGGTTGATAAAACCTGACTCCATTGGCGCATTGCCCGATCCAAACGTTTCAAGAACCAATGCTTTAAGTCCGGATGTTTTTAATACGCTATCGACTAATGTTAATGAAATACCGGGATACAATTTTAAAATGCCAACATGGGTATCCATTTGTTTATGGACTTTAAGTTTTTTAAAGTTGGGTTTTAAAATGTTGTTTCGGTTGTATATGATTTTAATACCAACTTCAGCCAATGAAGGATAATTACCGGAAACAAAGGCATGAAAAAACTCGGCATTGTATTTTACAGTCCGGTTTGCCCTTAACAGCTGGTTTTCAAAATAAATGCATACTTCAGGAACTATTGGTGTGTCATCTTCTTTGGCAGCTGCAATTTCGATCGCTGTCAGGAAGTTCTCACGGCCATCCGTTCTGATTACACCAAGGGGTAATTGTGATCCGGTAAAGATTACAGGCTTGTTCAGATTTTCAAGCATAAAGCTTAAAGCAGAAGCTGTATAAGCCATCGTATCAGATCCGTGAAGGACAACAAAACCGTCAAACTGTTCATAATTACTTTCAATGATTCCGGCCAGTTGAGCCCACACTTCCGGATTCATATTTGAAGAATCCATCAGTGACTCAAAACAATGAAACTGAAGCTGGCAATCAAACTTTTTAAGCACCGGCATCTGCTTGTAAATGTTGTCAAAATTAAATGGTACCAGTGCACTGGTTTCATCATCTACAATCATCCCAATGGTTCCGCCGGTATAAATGATTAATATTGAATTCTGGTCAATCATTTCTTATTAGTTTGATAAATTAAAAACAGATACAGCATTATTACTGGTTATTTCAGCGATTTTATCAATGGCAACTCCTTTTATTTCTGCGAGTTTTTCAGCAACTATTACGGTATAAGCACTTTCATTTCTTTTTCCTCTATACGGAACCGGGGCTAAAAATGGCGAATCTGTTTCAAGTACCAGAAACTCGACAGGTATATCTTTCAATACTTCTCCGAGTTTGGAATTCTTAAAAGTGACTACGCCGCCAATACCCATCAGGAAATCAATGTCCATTATTTTTTTTGCCTGTTCTGTGGTGCCTGTAAAACAATGAAATACGCCTTTTAATCCGTCAGTTTTTTCTTCTAAAACAATTTTGTAAATCTCATCAAAAGCCTCCCGTGTATGAATCGATATAGGCAACTTATACTTCTTTGCTAATTTTAATTGCCGACGTAAAGCCTCCTCCTGTTGAACATGGTATTTTTTGTCCCAATACAAGTCAATCCCAATTTCACCTACAGCACAATAAATACCTTTCTCAAGCATCTGTTCAACCTTTGCCAATACATCTTCATAATCTTCTTTTACAGAAGTTGGATGAAGCCCGATCATCGGAAAGCAGTTTTCTGGATATCGACCACACAAATCATGCATCGGTTTAAACGAAGTTTGGTCGATATTCGGCAGAAGCATATATTTCACACCCCGATTAATAGCATTTTGAATAACCTGATCCCGGTCTTCATCAAATTGCTCAAGGTACAGGTGAGTATGGGTATCTACGAAAAACATGCGGCAAAAATAGAGAATAAGGGAATAGAAGTAAGTCGAAGGCGGAGGCAAAGGATAAGAAAAGTAAATTACCATGATAAAGTTTACATTTGTGGATTAAATTTTTAGCTGTGAATATTTGTGTTTTTTGTGGATCGAGTATGGGTTACAGGGACGCCTACCGAAAGGCAGCCAGTGATTTAGCCCATTTTATTGCTGATAATGAGTTTGGACTTGTATACGGTGGAGCGAATGTTGGTTTAATGAAAATCCTGGCTGATGTCATGCTTGCGAGAGGGAAAAATGTGATAGGTGTTATGCCCGGTCATTTAGTTCGAAAAGAGGTTGCTCATGCTGAATTATCAGAAATGATCATCGTGGAAACTATGGCAGAACGAAAAGAAATAATGATCGAACTCTCTGACACCTTTGTGGCAATTCCAGGCGGATATGGTACGTTTGATGAATTGACAGAAATTCTTACTTTCAATCAACTGCGATTAACTGACAAACCGCTTGGGATCCTGAATGTTGATGGCTATTTTGATTTAATGCTGAGCTTTTACGATCATGCTGTTCAGGAAGGTTTTGTTAGAAAAGAGCATCGGGATAACCTGATTGTTTCAACTGATATCAAAACGCTTTTTACGGAATTAAATGAATACAAACCGTTGGCAATGGGCAAATGGATTGAAGAAATCAAGGTGGAAAGTCAAAAGTAATAACATCTCTCAATGCAAATTATAGGAATTACCGGAACCCTTGGGGCAGGAAAAGGAACCCTGGTTGATTATTTGGTTGAACAAAAAAACTTCGGGTATTATTCTGTGCGACAGTTTTTAATTGAGGAGATTAAAAAGCAAGGACTTCCGGTAAATCGTGATAGCATGGTAATTACGGCCAACGACCTCAGGGCAAAACACAACCCTGCCTTCATTATTCAGGAGTTGTATAAAGAAGCCAGCCGGCAAAATAAAAATACTGTTATTGAAAGCATCCGTACACCTGGAGAAATAGATTTTCTGAAACAACAGGGGAACTTTCTTTTACTGGCAGTGGATGCTGATCCGCATATTCGATTTGAACGCATAAGTCAACGTAAATCTTCTACTGATAATATTGATTTTGAAACTTTTATTGATAACGAACAAAGGGAGATGACAGCCACCGATCCGAATAAACAAAACCTTAAAAAGTGTATCGAACAGGCAGATATTATTTTGATCAATAATGGAACAATTGAGGAACTTTATGATCAGCTAAAAAAGAAACTATCCATTCAATGAGTAAAGAGCAAAATAGTGGTTTCCGGTCATCAGGTGTTTTATTGGTATCGGCAACACATTTGCTTCACGACATTTACTCTTCCTTCCTGGCACCCTTACGCCCCCTGTTAATTGAAAAATTTGGTGTTACTCTGGCGCTTGCATCATTATGGGACTTATTTCAACGGATTCCCTGGTTTTTTAATCCCATCATCGGAATAATAGCTGAAAAAACGGCAGCCCGTTATTTTGTGATTCTCACACCGGCAGTTACCGCTGTTTCGATGAGTTTGCTTGGAATAGCTCCCTCATTTGTCATGGTATCTATCCTGTTATTTGTGATGGGTATCAGCA
Source organism: Chlorobiota bacterium (assembly GCA_030596395.1). Taxonomy (GTDB): domain Bacteria; phylum Bacteroidota; class Bacteroidia; order Bacteroidales; family F082; genus JAADID01. The sequence continues at coordinate 20,047 of JAUVKF010000064.1, forward strand.
GCGCAATGTTCCATGTTCCATCACCTGTCATGATCAAAAAACTATCAGGAAGATACACAGGTCGTGGTATGAGTATTTTCATGTTTGGCGGAGAAATGGCCCGAACACTGGGGCCTCTTGTTATAACCGGAGCAGTTTCATGGTGGGGTTTGGAAGGTACATGGAAACTGATTCCTTTTGGGTTAGTCGCTTCCTTTATACTTTTTCTCAGACTCAGAAAGATAAATATTTCGTCAGATTTACATAAGTCTGAAAAGCGCCCTGAATACTGGCAAACCGTCAAAAAATACCTGCCTTTCTTTTTTATCCTGGTAGGTATTACATTATTCAGGTCTATCATGAAATCAGGATTAACGGCTTTTTTACCGACCTATTTTTATATTGAAAAGGGGGAATCACTTTGGTTTTCAAACACAACCCTTGCTGTTTTTCAGTTGGCTGGTGCAGTTGGAACGATTTTTTCCGGAACAGTTTCTGACAGGATTGGAAGAAAAACCACTTTACTAATAATAAGTTTGTTAACACCAGTATTGATGGCTTTTTTTGTGATGTCGAGTGGATTATGGAGTTTTGTTTTCCTGGTAATACTTGGTTTTTTTGTTTTTGCTCCAGGACCGGTTTTAATGGCTCTAGTACAGGATGTTTCAAAAGATTTACCTGTATTCATGAACAGTATTTACATGACAATCAGTTTTGTAAGCTCAGCCATTGCGGTGGTTTTTGCAGGCCTTATCGGTGATTGGTTAGGACTTGAAAAAACTTATCTGATCTCGTCCTTCCTTGCATTGGGTGCAGTACCTTTTGTGTTGATGTTGAAGAGAAGAAAGTAATAGTGGTTATATCGACAACTCGTACAACAGAAGAGGATAAATATCAGGTTTTATCTAATGATTAATGAGCAAAGGAAATTATTGATCTCATTCCAGCTTGTAAGTATAGATATCACAACTGCTATGGCACCAAAAATGAATGCCCAACGCGATCTACTACGGTCTTTTTTGTAATCCTTTCTAAGCCAGTCAGCAACAATGGCTTCATTCTTAAGCTTATGCTTTTCTAATTCCTCCAGTTGCGCAAGTTCTTCCTGTTCGTTATAGATAGCCTGAAAGCCAACATTCTCAATAAAATCCTCTGTCACTCCTGGGATTTCAGAAATACGCACTTCTCCCCCCAAGAATCTATTGATTTCGACAATATCATGTTCCTCAAGTATAGCTAAGTACCTCTCATAGTCTGCCACCTGGCCCTCGGTGTTCGCGAAGATATTATCCTTAAGAGGCTTTAAATCTTTGACTGCAACAGTACCTGTTCTTATAGTCTCTTTCAACATATAATCTAAAATCAATGGATCATCTTTTCGTAAATTCATTTTTACTGATTTTTGGTTAATAATTCTTTAGCCCGATTAAGTCGCTTAGCAAGTTGTTCAGGCATCGAACCGGGAGCTTTTACCTGCCGGTCGTACCTCTCCAGAATTTCAACCTCTTCTTGATAGTTTTTTTCCTTGCGGCAGATTATAGCTATCCTATAATAGGCAAATGGGGCTACACCCCATTGCATGATATCTGCTTCTTTTTCAGTTTTTTCAACCATTTTATAGCAGAGTTCTTTTGCCTCACCAAGCTTTCCCTCACGCTCAAGATCTTCAGCACTCAAATTGTTTCTTGGTACAGATGTATCCTCACTCTCTGCAGATATAGGCACATAACCATCAGGATCATTAAGCCTTTCATGCTTTTCAGCTAACTCAATTATTTTGTTGTCATCTTTACCCTCAAACCTCAAGATTCTTGCCTGTTGCTGATATACGAATGACAGCATATAGTGATCTGCTTTAGTGGCAAACCCGAGGTTGTACTTGTTCAGGTTACCCCAAAACTCGTCTAAGGTTCTTCTATCTCCGAGTGGTCTTTTCAGGTATTTCTGTTGAAAATTATCCACATCATCCCAATCAACATCCTCGGCTATCCTGAAGATGTCGCCTTGACCAACAATAACATCTTCCCACTCCTCAGTCCGAACTCTTTCCTTACGCCACTCCTCACCAAGCCGTTTTTTCTCAGCTTTTTCTTCTTCAATGGCTTTCTGATAATTGGTAAAATACTCCTTGGTAACAAGTGATTTGAACTCATTGCCTTCATCTTTGATCAGGTAAATCGTTTCCTCGCACTTTGGACATTTCCGCTTTCGTGTTGGATGTTCTTCAAATATATAACCGCAGTATGGACATTGAGGTTCAGGTGGTTCGTTAACTTCAGGTTGCTCACCTGCTTTGTCTGATAGGCCGAATAACTTTTTCAAAAAATTCATTCTAATTCGGATTTTGGATAATAACAGTAAACTTAAAACATTTTTCTGTGAACACTTACAGCAAAATCTCCCTATGAGGTATTTTATAAAAACTGTTTTACGTTACAAGAAAAAAATATTGCAAGTAGAGCCCAACTGATTACGCAAAAATTAAACTATTTTACAATCCCAAACCCATACTCACTAATTCAGCAATATCGTAATTCTTTATTTCCTCTTCTTTGTTTTTGTATTTGATACCATCGGTCATCATAACCATACAAAACGGGCAGGCTGTTGCAATGATGTCGCAACCAGTACGTAAAGCTTCTTCGGTTCTTTCAATAAACACTTCTTTATCCCCTTCTTCAGCCTCTTTGAACATTTGGCCGCCACCTGCACCACAACACAATGCAAAGCTTTTGTTGCGTTCCATTTCAACTTTTGTTGATGGAATAGCATCAAGAATTTTTCTGGGCGCTTTGTATTCGTTGTTTGCCCTTCCGAGGTAGCAAGGATCATGGAAAGTGATTTTTTTGTCTTTCAGGCTGCCATTATTTAAATTCAAATTGCCCGAATCAATAAATCCTTGCAGGAACTGCGTGTGATGAATAACCTCATAATTTCCACCAAGATTAGTATATTCATGTTTTAGTGTATTGAAATCATGCGGGTCGCAGGTAATGATTTTTTTTACTTCATATCCGTTCAAAATTTCGATATTCATCAATGCCTGCATCTGGAAAAGCATTTCATTACCTGCACGGCGTACCACATCACCACTGTCGGTCTCTTCAATACCAAGGACGGCATAATTAACTTTCAGATGGTTCAATATCTTAATAAATTCTCTGGACACTTTTTTATAACGGTCATCAAAAGCACCTGCTGAACCCACCCAGAAAAGATATTCCGGATTTTCACCGGCAGCCAGTTTATCAGCCATTACAGGTACTTCCAATCCTTCAGCCCACAGCATCCTATCTTCGGGTGAAAATTGCCATGGGGCACCGTTATTTTCAATATTGGCAAAAACAGTATTCAATCCTGACGGAGCCTTTGATTCTTCCATGACGAGATATCTCCTCATATCAAGAATTAATGAAGGCTGGTTAATATTAACCGGGCATTCCTGGGCACAGGCATTACACATAGTACATGCCCACAATTCTTCTTCAGTAAGATAATCCATTACCAGGTGCTTTCCGTCATCAAAGCCGTTA
>JAUVKF010000035.1 GCA_030596395.1 Chlorobiota bacterium
TTAATATAACCTTCGTCGTGTAAAATCCTGTATGGTCTTCCATTCCTAAGTACCAGGTTGTCAAAGTAAGTTTCTGATTCTAAAAGGTTGCCCATCTCATCAAACCGTTGTTTGCTGTATTTTACACCGTTGTAAAAATAACCATTTTCGATATAACCTTCCTGGAAACGGATGGTTTTGGGCAGGTTTAACCCGGGAATGTAATCTACCTGTATGCCGCGGTTAAAGTCATCGGTCATGTTGCCGCACGCATCGTAAAGGAACTCAACTAGAGGTTTTGTTTCAATCCAATTGTCAAGCAATAACTATAGTATTGAAAAAATTCAATTATTTGCTTTGTCAGGCAAAGAATTGAAGATAAAAACTTCTAGTCAGAAGATAGATCTGATGGATTTGCCCGAAGGTGTTTATTTTTTGAGGTTAACACTGGACAATGGCCAAACCATTACCCGAAAAATTATCAAACAATAAAAAAGGCCGGCTGAAACCTCAACCGACCCTTCATATTTGGTTTTCTTTTATTATGATCCCAACGCCAAACGTTTAAAATCATTAACAGTTAATTCATTGTCAGCATTTTTTAAGTACTGGCTTACGTTGATCTTGGTATCTTTAATAAAGGCCTGGTTCAGCAAGGTGTTCTCTTTAAAAAATTTGTTCAGTTTTCCCATTGCGATCTTTTCGAGTATGGCTTCCGGTTTGCCTTCCTGGCGCGCCTGGTCTTTGCCAATTTCAATCTCATGGTCAATGTCTTTCTGCGAAACCGCTTCTTTATTTAAAGCAATTGGCGACATGGCAGCAATCTGCATTACAACATCTTTACCAATTTGTGTAAAGTCACCTTGCTTGCTTAATCCGGCAACGGTAGCAATTCGGTTTCCCGGATGGATATATGAGAAAGCAGCAGGAGCTTCAACAACTTCGAAACGACCCAATTGAATTTTTTCACCAATAACACCTGTTTGATCCATTACTGATTCTTCAACTGTACGGCCATTCAGTTTCATTCCTTTCAGTTCATCAGCATTTTTAGCTTTGTTGGCAACTGCCAGATCAAGTATACTTTGTACATAAGCAATAAAATCGCTGTTTTTTGCAACGAAGTCAGTTTCGCAATTGATCATTACTGCAGCAGCAAAAGAACCATCGTTGCTAACTTTAGCCAGAACAACACCTTCGGCAGCATCGCGGTCGGCGCGTTTCGCAGCAACTTTTTGTCCTTTCTTTCTTAATACGTCGATTGCTTTTTCCATATCGCCTTCGGTTTCAACGAGGGCATTTTTGCAATCCATCATACCTGCTCCGGTAAGTTTTCTTAATTCATTAACCTGTTGAGCTGTTATCTTCATTTTATATTATTTTTTCAGTGTTTGAAAATTAATTTTTCTTTGTCTTTGATACAGTTTTCCGGGTACGTCTTGGTCGTGCTGTTTCTGGTTTCTCGTCACGAAGCTTTTGCACTTTTGTATCATCTTTGCCGCCTTTTTCCGCTTCCGCATCAGCCTGTTCTTCAGCCTGTTTCAAGGCTTCTGACTTATCCTTTATTTCTTGAGCTTCAATTTCAGCTTCTTTATCTTCAGCGTCCTGTTTCTCCCTTGCCATTCTTCTTTCATTCAAACCTTCAGCAATAGCATTGACTATTGTTCCCACTATTAATGCGATTGATTTTGAAGCATCGTCATTAGCCGGAATAGCAAAATCAACAAGTGTGGGATCAGTATTTGTATCAACCATCGCAAACACAGGAATATTCAGTTTCCTGGCTTCAGCAACAGCAATTTTTTCTTTGTTGATATCAACAATAAACAAAGCCGCAGGTATCCTGCTCATATCGGAAATGCTTCCAAGGTTTTTCTCCAATTTCGCACGCTCACGTGTGATTTGTAATTTTTCGCGTTTTGAAAGTTTCAGGTAAGTATTCTGGGTCATCATTTTGTCGATGCTCGACATCTTACGAACCGCCTTGCGAATAGTAGAGAAATTCGTCAACATACCACCTGGCCACCTTTCGGTAACATAAGGCATATTAACTTTTTTAACTGTTTGTGAAACAAGCTCTTTCGCCTGCTTTTTGGTTGCTACGAACAACACTCTGCGCCCTGATTTTGCGATTTGTTTAATCGCATTACTTGCCTCTTCGAGTTTTGCCTCGGTTTTATAAAGGTCGATAATGTGAATTCCGTTGCGCTCCATAAAAATATAAGGAGCCATGTTTGGGTTCCATTTGCGTTTGAGGTGGCCAAAATGCACACCTGCGTCAAGCAATTCCTGGAAATTTACTTTTGCCATATTATTGAGTATTAATTTGTTTACATTCTCTTAATCAACCACTGTATAGCCCTTGCGGAGTTACAATGATTTGGATACTAAACTCATTCCGTTGTAAATGAAAATTCTAACGTTTACTGAACTGGAACTTCTTACGCGCTTTTGGCTGACCCGGTTTTTTACGCTCAACCATCCTGGGATCCCTTTTCAACAATCCGTTTTCTTTGAGAACCGGACGGTATTCAGGGTCAATTTTGATCAAAGCACGTGAAATAGCCAGGCGTAATGCTTCAGCCTGTCCTGTAATTCCACCACCGGATAGATTCACTTTAATGTCGTACTTACCCATCGATTCGGTTAACTGAAGGGGTTGTTCAACAACATAGTGTAAAATAGCCGTAGGAAAAAATTCTTTATAATCACGTTTGTTGATCAGAATTTTACCATCGCCTTCTTTTAAATAGATCCGGGCAATAGCGGTTTTACGTCTTCCAAGTGTATTAACTACGTCCATTATAATTATCTGATATCGTTAATATTGATTTTCTTAGGTTTCTGGGCTTCATGCTTATGTTCTGTGCCTTCGGTTACATTCAGGTTACGAAACATCTCAGCACCAAGTCTGTTTTTGGGCAACATTCCTTTAACTGCCTTTTCAACCATTGCAATCGGATTTTTTGCCATCAGCTCTTTTGCAGTAAGTGAACGCTGTCCACCCGGATATCCGCTATGACGAATATATTCCTTTGCATCCCATTTTTTTCCAGTCAGTCTAATCTTGTCAGCATTGATAATGATCACATTATCACCACAATCAACATGGGGTGTAAAATTTGTTTTATGCTTTCCGCGAAGTAAAATTGCTGCTACTGATGCCAATCTTCCTAAAACCTGGTTCTCAGCATCTATCAAAACCCACTCCTTGGTGACTGTTTTTTTGTTCGCACTAACTGTCTTGTAACTCAACGTATTCATCTATCTAATTGTCTTTTAAGCAGTTTTATAAATTGCCCTGAAAATTGGGGTGCAAAAATATGAACTTTTTCCGATTACACAAACATATAAACACTAAAATGTTGATATTCCATTTTATTAATTTTGCAAACTCAAAAGTTACAGACGGTGTCAACAATAGAAATAAAAGAAATTTCCAAAGTTTACGGAAAGCAAAAAGTGCTTGACCGGATAAATTTATCTATTAACAAAGGAGAAGTAGTTGGTTTACTGGGGCCAAATGGTGCAGGGAAATCAACTTTGATGAAAATACTAACTTCTTACATCCCTCCTACTTCGGGAACTGCTTTAATTAATGGTATTGATGTACAGGATGATTCAGTAAAAACGAGAAGTTCTATCGGTTATTTACCCGAAAACAATCCTTTATATCTTGATATGTATGTAAAGGAATATTTGAGGTTTGTTCTGGGTATATATAATAAGGTATCGAAAAAAGACAAAATTATAAAGGATATTATTGACTTAACAGGATTAGGAGTTGAACAAAATAAAAAAATTGGTGCTCTATCAAAAGGCTACCGACAAAGAGTTGGTTTGGCCCAGGCGTTGATCCATAAGCCTGAAATTTTAATACTTGATGAGCCTACATCAGGATTAGACCCAAACCAATTAGTTGGTATCCGCCAAATTATTTCCGATCTCGGCAAGGAAAAGACGGTTATCCTTTCAACCCACATTATGCAGGAGGTGGAAGCCGTTTGCAACAGGGTTGTGATCATAGATAAAGGGAAGATAGTTGCCGATGATAAAACTGAAAGATTATCAAAACTGGCAGGTACTTCGCTGGTTTTCAAGGTTGAATTCAAAGAAAAAATCAACATCAAACAACTTCAGAATTTGTCGTTTGTAAAAAAAGCTCATAAATCAGGAGATTACGAATGGTTAATTGAATCGAATGACAACACGGACATCAGGGAAAATATTTTTCAGTTTGCTGTCGAAAACAAATATCATGTATTATCATTAACACAGAGCAAGCAGAATATGGAGGAAGTTTTCAGGCGATTGACAAAATAGTTTTTTGCTTTTAGTTATAAATATTATCTGACCATTTTCTTTTTGATATTTTCTTACATTTGCGCGTTCATTATAAACCGATCTGTGGAAGGATTTGACTGATTGCAACCACACACAAAAAATGCTAAAACAATTTTTTTGCCTGCCAATCAAAAACTTTTCATAAAGATTTCATTAAATGAAGAACCAATTATTAAGATATACTTATTCATAATTTAATTGAGGTTATAAATCGGAATAATGGAGAAATGGAATTATGGAGTAAATTTTTACAAGACTGTTCAAAGTATAGTATTTTGCTATACTCCACCACTCCACCACTCCATCGCTCCAGACACAAACAATAAATAGAAAATAACAAGTATTCAAAACAATTAAAATAAACTCTACTATGTCATATTTTTTTACATCCGAATCCGTTTCGGAAGGACACCCGGATAAAGTTGCCGACCAAATTTCGGATGCTATTTTAGACGAAATGCTGAAGCAGGATCCAAATTCCAAAGTTGCTTGTGAAACACTTGTAACTACAGGATTAGCTGTGGTATCAGGAGAAGTGAACTCTACAGCTTATGTTGACCTGCAAACTACGGTACGAGATATGATCAGGAAAATAGGATACACCAAGGCCGAGTATCGTTTTGATGCAGACTCATGTGCAGTTATTTCAGCACTTCATGAGCAATCTCCTGATATCAGACAGGGAGTGGTTAAAGAAGATGAAGAAAAACAGGGGGCTGGTGACCAGGGAATGATGTTCGGATTTGCCTCGAATGAAATGGAAAATTATATGCCTATTACTTCTGAAATTGCTCATGACCTGCTTTTTGAGTTAGCCAATATTAGACGGAAAGATGAGGTAATGACCTATTTACGACCTGACTCAAAATCTCAGGTCACCCTTGAGTACAATGATGATGGCCAGCCGATAAGGATAGAGGCAATTGTAATCTCCACACAGCATGATGATGCTTTTGCAGATGATCAGGACATGCAACAGAAAATCGCAAATGATATTGAAACGTACTTAATTCCTGAAGTAAAAAAACGATACCCCGAAAAAATACAAAGTCTGTTCGATCACAACTATAAATTATTTGTAAACCCAACAGGCAAATTTGTTATCGGTGGCCCACACGGTGATACAGGACTTACAGGACGTAAAATTATCGTTGATACATATGGTGGCCATGGCGCACATGGCGGAGGTGCTTTCTCAGGAAAAGATTCATCAAAAGTTGACCGCTCGGCAGCATACGCAACAAGACACATTGCCAAAAACCTGGTTGCAGCCGGAGTGGCTGATAAGGTATTGATCCAGGTTGCTTATGCCATTGGTGTTGACAAACCGGTTGGATTTTTTATTGACACTTTCGGAACATCTCATGTTAAAGATGGTAACGGCAATATTTTAAAAGATGGTGAAATTGCCAAAATAACTTCCTCCATTTTTGATATGCGTCCTTACGAAATCGTTAAACGTCTTGGATTGAAATACCCTATTTTCAGTAAAACAGCTTCTTATGGTCATTTTGGTCGTGATCCATACGAAGAAGAAATTGAATTAGCCTACCTGGAAAATGGTTCCAGTAAAATTGTCGAATTTTTCGCCTGGGAAAAACTCGATAAAGTTGACGAAGTTAAGCAGGCATTTAATTTGTAAGATCAAAATAAAGATCAAAAAAAACCCGGCAAATTGCCGGGTTTTTTATTATTGGTACAATAACTTATTATTTTCGAATGACTAACTTTTTTGTGGTGTAAACATTCCCATTTAATAGTACCGAATAGAAATAAACACCATTATTAAGATCGCTTACATCCATTTTAATCTTGCTCCCGCCTTTCTGCAAAATAGATTCTTTTACAACTGACCCCAACATATTGAAAACTTTTACCTGTGCTATATTAACCTTTGAAGTTAATTGATAATCCAGGTTGACAAAATTTGTTGCAGGATTGGGATATATGGCAGAAAGTTGTCCGTCTTTCATGATATCTTCCGCAATACCTTCGGGAGATGCCCAATACTTAATAACGACAGATGATTGTATGTCAGGGGAATCCATATTAAATGCCGTATATTTAATGATCGCTGTACCTATTTTACCCATTGGAACATAATCAGCTAATAACGCAGAAGTATCTGCTGTCTGACTCATAGCCGGTATAAATTGATACTTAGACGAAGTATCCGTTGTGGGTCCATAACATCCACCCCAACAAAATGGGAATTGATTATCAGCAAGCTGATGAATAAATTCACGTGCAATTTTAACATTCATATTATTTTCAGTATCGTTGTGAACAGTTACTTCATAGGTGAAAATTTGCTCAGAAGAGGGGTCAACCCATACAGTTACAGTATCACCCAATTCTACACCATCACTACTGAAAGAAAATTGGGCCATCGTTGAATAAAAACCGGCAATAATTATTGTTAAGGAAAGTAAGAGTTTTTTCATAATTTCTTTTTCTTTTTTTATACGACAAATATTATCAAATTTCGTACCATTTAATTTGGCAATGCCAAAAATACTATTTATTCAATAACATTGGTGTTAAATTGGATAACACGCGATGATCTCCTGGAAATTCAACTACACATATTATAAACCATTATCTATAAATTGGTTCCGACGTTTCTTAATATCTGTGATTTATGTTCCAATTAAAAGTTAAATATTAATCACTTTTCAATCATTATTAATACTTTCGCCTGCGAATTACAAAACCTTATATTGAATATTAACACCTTATTACTATGAAGAAAATTACAATCCTGTTATGTACCATTCTATTAACCGGATATTTTGGTATAGCACAATCGCAACGCATGGTGCTTGCAGAAGAACTGACCAGCGCCACCTGTCCACCATGTGCATCGCAGAACCCGGATTTTAATACACTTCTGCAGGCAAACACTGACATTATCACCTCGATAAAATACCAGATGAACTGGCCAGTTGCAGGAGGTGATCCCATGTATCTGCATAATCCTGCGGATAATAATGCAAGAAAAAGTTATTATAGTGTCAATAGCATCCCGGTGGTATTTCTTGATGGTGGTTTTAACAACGACCCTCGATTTGTCTATCAATCCACCATTGATGCTGCGGCTAATATCCCATCTCCTTTCAGTATTCAAATTCAACATTATGTTACACCTGATGAAGACAGTATATATCTTACAACTTTAATTGAAGCCACCGAAGATATAAGCGGTAACCTTGTTGCGCACAATGTAGTTATTGAAAACCATATTCACTTTAGTTTCCCTCCGGGAGGCACTTCAGAAAAAGATTTTTACAACGTTATGAAGAAGATGCTTCCAACAGGTAATGGAACATCCATGCCATCATCAATGGTTGCAGGTGATTATGTGATCTATCAATATGCATGGAAATTGGAAAACATATACGATATTGATGAATTATCCGCTGTTGCTTTCGTACAGGATAATACTTCCAAAGATGTTCACCAGGCCGGAAACAGTAGCACCGAACCCTTAATTCCTGCTTATAATCTTGATGCTGAAGTATTAATGGTTACCAATGCAACCTCTGCCAATTGCAGCGGTAGCACAACACCATTTGTAACCATCAGAAACAATGGAGGAACTGATCTGACATCAATTACAATTACTTATTCCATAAATGGTGGTGAAGAACAATCATATGAATGGTCGGGTAACCTGAGCTTTTTAGAAACCGAATTAATTGAATTGTCAGAAGTTACTTTTGATGTGGCTGACATCAATGTGCTAACCATTACTGGAATTGATCCGAATGGTACTGATGATGACTACGCAACAAACAATATTTTGGACTATGAAATTACAAGCGCATCAATTTTAACCGGCACATCAATCGTATTTTTAACACTTGATGATAACCCTGAGGAAACAACCTGGGAAATTAAGAATTCCAGCGGAGAAGTTGTACAATCCGGTGGCCCTTATGAAACTTCAGGCCAGAAAATTGAACCGATAACCGTATCTGAAACCGATTGCTACGAGTTTATTATTTATGATGCAGGTGGCAATGGAACTGAATATTATGCAGTAGTATATGGTAATAGCCAGATTGCATTTGATGGAAGCAACTTTGGCGATCTGGAACGCAATGAATTTGCCTACGGTACTGTTTCGATTGATCAGATTAAAGCTATCGCAGATATGAACGTTTATCCGAACCCTGCCAGTGAAAAGTTGAACCTTAGTTTTTACATGACTGAACAAAACAATGTTGAAGTACGTATGACTGACCTTGTTGGCAAAACTTTAATATCAGATAATCATGGAATATTGAATGCAGGACCACAACAATTTTCGTTAAACACCAGCAAGCTGAGAGCAGGAATTTACCTGCTTACAATTAATGTCGGCAGTGAAGTTTATTCACAAAAAATAAGTATTCGATAAAGAGGAAATTACTTTCAAAAAAAAGCGCTGAAATCAGCGCTTTTTTTGTTTTATTTTTTACCCTAACCTGATATTCTTTCCAATGATCCGGGTTACAAGATTTTAATATTCTCCCCCCTTTGTCTCGATTACCCCCCCTTTTTCTGCTTCCCTTCAACTCCGCATTACACCTTCGATTACAATCTGGTTAAATCAGCTACCAAACTGTGAGACCTTTGCAAGGTAAAACGTTTGTTAAAACGTTGAATATCTGAATGAACTGGGAGGTATTGTAGCTACACTTTTACATGGACAGTTAATTGTTATACTAATCTTTTGTTTCATCTCTTCGTTAAAATATTTCGCCTTGCAAAGGTCTCACTGTGTGAGTGTTTTCGTATTAAGCAAAAAACCGGCCATAAGCATAGACTGTATTCTCATTTTGAATGTTGATTATTTCGTAGGCAAATTTTCATTGAAGTCATCGTATTTCAAAATATAACGACTGCGTCACTTTTTTTTATGTCAAATTACAGTTTTTCATATAACTAATTGCACAGTTCTGATTTAAAGGTCAATAATAACAAGGCATACATTTGTTAAAAAATTAACAGCAAAAATTTAAAACGCAAATTATTAATCAATTTAAATTAAAAACATGAAAAAATTATTTAATTATTTCTTATTAGTCGTAATTCTTCCGGCATTTATTATTACCGGTTGTAAAGATGATCCGGCGCCGGCACCAGATAAAGGTGATTTTAACGATCTTAAAACCTACATCGTTAACCAGGGTCTCGACCTTCCTGCAATTTTAACAGATTGGATTACAACTGCCGCGGCAGTTCATGGCAAAAGCACTTCCGATTATTTTATTATTGATCTACGTAATGCAGATGATTACAACACGCTTGGTCATATTGACGGCGCAGTAAATGCTACACTTGGTAACATTCTTGAAAAAGCAAGTAATGCAACAAAACCAATCCTTGTAGTTTGTTATACAGGTCAATCTGCCGGTCATGGAGTTGTAGCTTTAAGAATGAGTGGGTATGCTGATGCTAAAGTTTTAAAATGGGGTATGAGTTCATGGAATGCAGCTACAGCAGGTCCATGGCAAGACAATACTGGCAATACTGCTATTGGCAATGCAAACTGGCTTGATGGTGATCAAACAGATACACCCACAACATATGGTTACCCAACATGGGAAACAAATGCAACCGATGGTGCAGAAATTCTTGCTGAAAGAGTTAATGCAATGCTTTCCGGTGGTTTCCAGGGAATTCCTAATGGCGATGTACTTGCTGATCCTGCAGGCTATTATATCAACAATTACTGGGATCAAACTGATGTTGCACATTACGGTCATATAACCGGTGCCTATCGTATCAAACCTTTATCATTTGCTGACGGAAACATTTCAGACCTGGATCCAGACGGAACAGTTGTTACCTACTGTTGGACAGGGCAAACATCTTCAATGGTAACTGGATACCTGCAAATACTTGGTTACGATGCAAAAAGCCTGAAATTTGGTACAAACAGTATGATCTATGATAACCTTGAAAGTCATAAGTGGTCAGATGGGGAAATCAACGATTTTAATCTCGTGACAAAATAAATTATAATAATAATTTGGGAAGTGCTAATAAGCACTTCCTATTAGTTTGATTCAGTATTTATTCTTCAAAAACCTAGTAATTATGAAAAACAATATTCAATTTCTATTAAGCATTTTGTTTGTTATTTCATTATTCCCATCAACAGTATTTTCACAAGGATGTGTTGAAGCTACTTCAGACGAAGGCCCGCAATTAGTGGGTTACATTCAACCCTCATTCGATTATTACTTTTTTGGGGAAGACAACAACGGTAATGCAATAAAACCAAGTACTTTTTATTTTAGAAGAGCACGTGTTGGTATAGTTGGAAGCATACCTTATGATATCAGTTATTACATTATGGCTGAATTCAGTCCTGCTGCAACAGGTGCCCCTTATTTATTAGATGCATTCGTAACCTATGCACCATTAGGCAAATATGTCAAATTCTCTATCGGACAATTTAAATCCCCTTTCAGCCTTGAGCTGAACACACCTTGTTATGCATTGCATACCATCAGAAGATCAACAGTGGTTAATGAGATGGCTACACCGTTTCGCGAACTTGGATTTATGATATTGGGTTCGGTAGGTAAAGAGCGCGACGTCTTTTCATATAAAGTCGCCATTTTGAATGGAACAGGAATCAATAATCTGGATGACAATAAAAGCAAAGATATTGCAGCCCGCCTTCAAGTTGCTCCATGGAAATTTAAAATCGGAGGTAGTTTCCGTACAGGTCTTATTGGAACAAAAGCAAGCAATGGCGATCAAAAAAGCCGAACCAGGTATGCAGCTGATCTTGGCTTTGAAGGTTGGAATTTTAGGTTCCAGGGAGAATACATCTTCGGAACCGATGTCGGTAAAGTTGAAAGCGGTGGTGGCTGTGGTGGAAAAGCAACAACTGCACTAGATGAATTCAATAAAGGCGGATACTGGTTTCAGGCTATGTATATGACATCAATCGGTCTTGAACCTGTTGTAAAATATGAATATTATAACCCAGATAATGGAGCTTATAAATTCCTTGGACAAACACAAACCTATTCTCAATCCACATTTACCATCGGACTAAACTATTTTTTAAACGATTGGACCAGGATACAGGTAAACTACCTGTACAATGCTGAAGGAAAAACAAACGGTGATATCAATGAATACAAGAATGATGCTTTGATGATCCAGGTCCAGGCCAAATTTTAATTAATCAAAAAAACATAAAATAAAAATGAAAACTTTTAAAAGTATATTCTTAGTTGTTCTGGTTGGTCTGTTTATCAGCTCAACCATGGCACAAGGCGACATCATCAGTGCCGCCGACTTTATGAAAATGTATAAAGCAGATAAAAGTCTGGTAATTATTGACGCAAGTAAAGCAGGTGATTATAAAAAGTCACATATCAAGAATGCTATCAATATTCCCAATGGCGACCTCAACACAGATGCAGATAACGGTTTTCTGAAAAGCACCGAAGAACTGGCTACTATTTTTGGGGATAAAGGCGTTAATAGCGAAAGTGCCATTGTTGTTTACGATGGTGGTTCTCAAAAACCTGCTTCAAGGGTTTATTGGGTACTCAAGTATTTGGGAGCTCCCAACGTGAAGATTTTGCACAAAGACATGGCAACATTTAAGAAATCGAGGGTGCCACTTACACCAATGGCAGCAAAAGCGAAAAAAGCAACATTCACAGTAAAGGTAAATAACGATGTTTTTGCCAATATTGATGCTATAAAAAGTGGTAAAGCAAAAATATTTGATGCCCGAGATGCCAATGAATTTGCAGGTACTACTGAAAAAAGCAAAGGTCACATTCCGGGAGTCATTCACCTTGAGTTTAAAGAAGTACTTGACGCTAACAATAGCTTTAAGTCAAAAGCAGAAATGGAGAAAGTATTGAGTAGTTTCGGACTCAGTGCTGATAGTCCGATAATCGTTTCCTGTCAATCAGGGAAAAGAGCTGCTGTGTTATATGTAGCTTTTACCAGCGTTATGGGTTATAATAATGTAACTGTCTATGACGGTTCTTATAACGATTGGGTTAAAAAAGGAAATAAAGTGGATCAGTAAAAATAATACTGATGATGGAAGCTTTAACACATACATCGTTCGATAACCTTACAAAAACCGAACAAATTGTAATGGTTATTAATTCGGCGGAACAATTAATTTCCAGAAAAGAAACCGAATATGATATTGAATTGTTTCTGTTAGACGGCTTATTTATTGAAGTTTGGTATGAAGGCAATACAACAAAAATTGTTAAAGTAAAATCGACTAATAAAGACAGTATCACGAATAAATACAATGTACTGGATGAATTTGTCGAACAAGCACTTGAAAATATTTAATGCTGCAAGTTTATTTTTCTCAATTGATAAAACCTTTTAAGAAGGTTGCGAATAGCAGCCTTCTTTTTTTTTGTTGACATTTTACGAATTTGTATGTAATTTTAATAACTCGTAAACCCAAATCCTAAGATTATGAATACAAAATTAAAAGTGTTTCTAAACGCATCAATACTTTTTGCTATTATTTTCTTTGTAACCTACATTCTTGTTGTTATTGCCAGTTTTTTCGGATGCTGTCTGAATTTAACAAGTTTCTTCTATAAGGAAATCGTCTGGATATTAATTGTGTTGGCAATCATTATCTTTGGCATCTGTTTTTACAATAACTGTTATCGTAAAATTAAAGAATAACGTATCTGAAGGTTCCACAACAGCCCTATAATTTTACAAATTATCGCCAACATATTTTTCTAAAAATATTAAGAGGCTGTTTGGAATTTATCCTTCAGTTTTCTTATGTGTCTCTTTAGCCATCTCATCGTTATCCCGAGGCCTCGGGATGCCTCGATCTGACAAAAAATACAGCATAATAAATTCTAAAAACAAAATCCAAGCAGTCTCTAACATCCCCCATTGAAAAAATATATTTAGAATTTATCCAAATTAGCCATATCATTCTCATTATCTATCACTTACATTTCCGATCAAATTCATCAAAATAATTTGTTTTAATTTTAAATAATTCCGTTATCTATTTGATATTCTTTTAATTACAATGGTATGCAGCAAGCATGTCCAAAACGATTTATTCGTAACATGCTGAATTATTGACATTTAAAATATTGGCTTATGATGAATATCACAATATCAATTTCTTTCATTAAGCTTTAATTTTGCATATTCTCATCTATATATGAATATAGATATATATATAAAATACGATCAAAACAATATAAATATTTCCGGATGAAAACAAGACGGGATTTTATCAAGATCTCCACAGTGGGGGCCGGCGCCGCTGCCCTGGGACTAAGCCCTATTACATGGAAAGGCCTGAATACTTTAAATGCAGCTAGCGAGCAGGAATCGGTAAGTGATGATGAAATGACTCCTTACCCTACCTATTGCGAAGTTTGCTTTTGGAAATGTGCAGGTTGGACATATGTGGATAAAAAAGGTGAAATAAAAAAGATTATCGGCAACAAGGAAGATCCTCATTGCAATGGCAGGCTTTGTCCAAGAGGTACCGGAGGCGTTGGCATGTATAGCGACAAAGATCGCTTAAAAACACCCCTGATCAGGGAAACCAAAAATGGCAAATCCTATTTCAGGAAAGCTTCGTGGGATGAGGCATTGGATCTCGTTGCTGTAAATTTAAAGAAAATTGCTGCCGAACACGGCCCCGAATGTGTTGCCTTATTTAATCATGGATCAGGAGGAAAATTCTTCGGAACTTTTTTAAATGCTTTCGGTTCACCAAATATTACTGCACCTTCGTTTGCACAATGTCGCGGACCTAGGGAAACAGCCTGGATAGCTACCTTTGGCGAAGGTGTTGGTTCTCCTGAACCCACCGATATTCGTGATACGAATTGTCTTGTTTTGATTGGTTCACACCTTGGTGAAAACATGCACAACGGGCAGGTTCAGGAAATGTCAGAAGCCATTGACCGCGGTGCAACTATTATTACAGTAGATCCACGCTTAAGTACTGCTGCCAGCAAATCAAAATATTGGCTTCCTATAAAACCAGCTACCGACCTTGCACTATTAATGGCATGGATTCATGTTGCTATTTACGAGGGCATTTACAATAAAGAATATGTAGAACAATACACATATGGTTTTGATGAACTAAAAGAGCATGTTAAAAATATGACTCCCGAATGGGCTTATGGGATCACTACCATTAAGCCCGATATTATAAGGAAAACGGTTCGTGAAATGGCCAATGCTGCACCGGCAGTAATTATTCATCCCGGCAGGCATGTTACCTGGTATGGTGATGATACACAACGTTTACGCGCAGTGGCTATCTTAAACGCATTGTTTGGTTCATGGGGAAACCGTGGAGGATTTTATTTAAAAGAAAGTTTCCACCTGCCAAAACCAAAAATACCCAAATACCCTAAACCAACAAAAACCTGGCGCGATGCTTATCCCGGGCAGTTTAAGCTTGCCAGTTTGGCGCTTTCTTCCGGAATATGTGACGCAACCATCCCTACGGCAGACCGTGCCTGTTCATTTAAAGCATGGATTGTTTCTGGTACCAACTTACCATTGACCTTGCCAAATAAAGCCAACACCATTGAGGCCATGTCTCATCTCGATTTTATGGTCGTGATTGATACTATGCCAATGGAGGTAACAGGATTCGCTGATGTGATATTGCCCGAATGTACTTATCTTGAGCGTTACGATTTAATCAGGACATCGCCACATCGCGAACCATACATCGCCCTGCGTATGCCGGCTGTGAAACCTAAATATGATTCGAAACCAGCCTGGTGGATAGCAAAAACGCTGGCCGAAAAAATGGGCCTTGGCGATTATTTTCCGTATGATGATATCACCGATTTGTTGGATTGGCAATTAAAACAAGTAGGTTCCTCCCTCGAAGAGATGAAACGCATTGGCGTTAAAAAGTTTGATCGTGAGAGTGGTGGGCTTTATTTTCAACAAGGTGAAGAAGTAGAGTTTAATACGCCAACGGGTAAAATTGAGCTATTTTCAAATGATCTGGCAGCCGAGGGTTTCGACCCTATTCCGGTTTACAAACCCCATCCTGAACCACCTGAGGGTTTTTATCGATTGATTTATGGAAGAGCTCCGATGCATACTTTCAGCCGAACAGCCAACAATCATAATCTTTGGGATTTGAAAAAGGAAAATTCAGTTTGGATCAATCCAAAAGTTGCTGATTTGTGGGATTTGAAAAAAGATCAGTACGTCTGGTTAAAAAATCAGGATGGCATTGTATCGTCATTCCCGATAAAAGTGAGAGTTACCGAACGAATACGTTGGGATTCTGTTTACATGGTGCACGGCTTTGGCCATGCCACTAAAAAATTGAGCCGTGCCAATGGCCATGGCGCAAACGATTCGGAATTAATTACCAATGTTATGGTTGACCCGGTAATGGGAGGAACCGGTATGCGGGGCAACTTTATCACATTTCTTAAAGAAAAACCAGGAAAGGAGGTTGAAGCATGAGATACGCAATGGCTATCGACACTAAAAAATGTGTAGGCTGCGGCGACTGTGTTGTTGCCTGCCAGACCGAAAACAATGTACCTCACGGTTATTGTCGCGACTGGATTGTTGAAAATGTAAATGGAAGCTATCCCAATGTAGAAATTGAATTGCGGTCTGAACGATGCAACCATTGTGACAATTCACCTTGCGTCAGATGCTGCCCAACGGGTGCCAGCCACATTATTGAAGGA
The DNA here is from genome assembly GCA_030596395.1 of Chlorobiota bacterium. GTDB lineage: Bacteria > Bacteroidota > Bacteroidia > Bacteroidales > F082 > JAADID01. Next base: position 16,047 of record JAUVKF010000035.1, read on the forward strand.
GGAATTGTGAAAGTTACCCACAATGAATGCATTGGCTGTGGCGCTTGTATTCAATCGTGTCCTTATGATGCAAGGTATTCGCATCCTGATGGATATGTAGACAAGTGTACCTTTTGTGATCACCGCCTGGAAAAAGGGCAGAGTACGGCTTGTGTTGAAGTTTGCCCGACAAACTGTTTGTATTTTGGCGATTTGGAAGACCCCAATAGTGATGTTTCCAAGGCGTTGAAAAACCGGAAGTGGAAAGTCCTTGCTCCTGAAGCAGGTACCAAACCCCAATTATATTTTCTCACTTAAAAAGGATTAACATGAATGAAGAGTTATTCGTAAGCGGGCGTAACATACCAAATATTGATCCTTATCTCAATATCTGGCACTGGCAAATACCCATATACCTTTACCTGGGGGGACTCGCGGCAGGCATTATGTTCTTCGCTGGATATTTCACGGTTATGCGCAAAGAAAAAGACATGGAAGCTACGGTAAAATGGGCGCCATTTCTGGTTCCGGGGGTATTGGTCCTTGGCCTTTTTGCGTTATTCCTTGATTTGAAACACCAGCTATACTTCTGGCGATTATATACCACCATCCGCTTTGAATCGCCCATGTCGTGGGGTGCGTGGACGTTGATGCTCATCACACCGCTATCATTTGTATGGGCAGCCAGTTATATGAAAGAATTATTCCCAAAATGGGATTGGAAATTTAACATCTTAAATAAAGTTGAGTCACTTGCTATTAAATACCGTGAATTTTTAGCATGGATGATGATGTTGCTGGCCATTGTGCTGGGTGTTTATACCGGTATACTTTTATCCGCATTTAATGCGAGGCCGCTTTGGAATACTTCAATTCTTGGCCCTTTGTTCTTAGTCTCAGGACTGTCAACCGGTTTGGCTACAGCCATGTGGATGTCGAAAAGTAAGTACGAACGAAAAGTACTCAGCCGTCTTGACCTCATCATGATTTTTGTGGAATTATTTCTGATCATTCACTTGCTTATGGGTTTCCTTGCTGCATCAGAAGTGCAAATTGAAGCAGCGCAACTATTTCTTGGTGGAGAGTTTACTGCTGTATTTTGGTCATTTGTAATTATTCTCGGGCTTGCTTTTCCGGCAACACTTGAAATTCTGGAACTCAGGGGTTATCATATTCCGGTTTGGATACCCGCCCTTTTAATTTTAATCGGAGGGCTTGTATTTCGATTTGTTATGGTTGAAGCAGGACAAATTACCCGCTTTTTATATTGATCTTGATTTAAAAACATAATATATATGAATGCAAATTCAAATATGAAAAACCAGCCCAAATACATCAATCCCTATTTTGGTGGGATTTTATTGGGCATTTTACTCCTTGCAACCTTTTATCTGGCAGGCAGAGGCCTCAGCGCAACGGGCGCTGTTAAACTTAGTGTTGTGACCATTATGGACAAAATAGCTCCCGTACATACTGAAAACAATACTTTTTACAGCCGTTTTATCCCTGAAGATGGAAGTTCTCCCATGTTTAACTGGCTTGTGTTTGCAGCCATCGGCACTTTGTTTGGAGGTATGCTTTCGGGAGCCATCTTTGGGCGTTTAAAAAAGCTTAGGATTGAACACTCACCAAAAATAAGTGCACGTACACGGCTAATTGCTGCCGGAATTGGCGGCATCTTATTTGGTATTGGCAGCCAGTTCGGGAGAGGATGCTCAAGCGGTGCTGCACTGAGCGGCACAGCATCTCTCTCGCTGGGCGGTTTAATTGTTATGGCATTGATGTTTGGCATTGGCTACGTCTTCGCTTATTTCTTCAGAAAATTATGGATATAATACAAAATAAAGAATTATGGGACCATTAATTCCTCAAGGTATAATTACAGGGCAATGGGATTTTGTTATTGCCTTATTGATAGGTGCTGCATTTGGATTTATCCTTGAAGCATCCGGCTTTTCATCTTCAAGAAATATAGTCGGTGTATTTTACGGATATAATTTTGTAGTGCTTCGGGTATTTTTTACAGCTATGATAGTAGCGATGGTTGGTTTGTTGTTTTTTAGCTATTTCGGCTGGATAGATTTAAACCTGGTATTTGTTTTGCCCACCTATGTTAACGCAATGCTACTCGGTGGGTTTATCATGGGACTGGGCTTCGTTATCGGAGGCTTTTGTCCGGGTACCAGTTACACAGCAGTAGCTATTGGAAAAATTGACGGGATGGTTTTTACTGTTGGTACTTTCATCGGTGTTTTGATCTTCTCCGAGGCTTTTCCGTTATTTGAAAACTTCTACACAGCCAACAATCTTGGCGGGATTACAATTGGTGAAATGTTTAGCGTTACAAATGAGGTTGTTGCTTTTATCTTTGTATTAATGGCTATCGTTGCCTTTTATGTTACCTGGCTCATTGAAAAGAAAGTAAGAAAGAACATGACTGAATACAAATTCGAATAATTATGAACAGGAATTACATTTTTCTTGCAACCCTGATGATTTTACTTGCGGCTGGATTATTAATTTTACCTGAACGGCATAATTATCAGCAAATTAAACCCGAAGATTTAATGTGGGATATTGTTCAGACACAACGGTATGTTACTACTGATCAAGTGGCCCAAATGATTATTGAGGGTGACCCAACACTGGAATTAATCGACGTACGATCAGCAAAGGAATTTGAATCATTTTCATTAACAAATACAATTAATATTCCGCTGGATAGTCTGATGAGTCCAAACTATAGCGATTATTTAGGTATTGAAGATATTAATGTAGTGTTTTACAGTAATGACGACATCAAAGCTGACCAGGCTTGGGTTATTGCTAAACGAATGGGATATAACAGTTTATATGTAATGGACGGGGGCTTAAATTGTTGGATTAAAACAATTATCAAACCCATTGAACCACCTGAAACGGCTTCGCTTTCCGAACACGATTTGTATCAGTTCCGAAAAGGAGCCAGTGTTTATTTTACCGGCGCAAAAATTGCTGCCCCGGATGAAAACAATAAAGCTTCAGTTAAAATAGTGAGAAGAAAAAAAGGTGCTGCTGTAGCAGGTGGCTGTTAAAAAGAGTAGCAACAAAGATTAAATAAAATTAAACCCCTATAATAATCAACCATCATGCATGTACATGAGCTTAATCCAAAAAGAAGTGTAATCACGATGATCATCTTTGTGATTATTATCATTGCCGGTTTGTTAACGCTTACAAATCCCAGGTTAAAATATGCCCTTGATCCCGATCAAACCATCAGCCTTGTAATAAACGATAATGATAACATATCCCCCGAGCAACTTGACAACATGATGACAGGCTCTACAGAAAATATAACCCTTATTGATATACGCAATCATTACGTTTTTGCGCGAGGCCATATACCTGGTGCAACAAATGTTTCAGCAGTTGAACTACTTGAAAATGATAACATTCGCTGGTTAAAAAACCTGAAAAAGAATGGTACTGTTGTGATTATTTATGGTGAAGATCAATTAGAGGCCAACGGCCCATGGATGGTCTTGCAACAAATTGGATTTAATAATGTAAAAACTTTATTGGGTGGCTACCGGTATTACCTGGCAATCAACGACAAGGTAAGCCCCGTTAAAGAATACATACCCGAAAAAGCAGCATATGACTATGCAGAAGTTGCAAAGGTTGTTGATATCGAAGAAGATAATAACTCCAATAAAAAGAAAACCACCATTGTAAGACGTAAAAAAAAGGGTAAGGCTGTCGCCGGAGGTTGTTAATCAGATGCAAACAACTATTTCATTTACTTTAAGAGGCTGTTTGGAATTTATCCTTCAGTTTTCTTATGTGTCTTTTTAGCCATTTCATCGTTATCCGTCAGCTGACGGATGCCTCGATTTGACAAAAAATACATCATAATATACTCTAAAAACAAAATCCAAACAGTCTCTAAGAGTCAGCCCTTAATCAAACAAATTTTCAATCAATTTATCATTCGCGTTATGTGGCAAGGTTACTTTTAAATTGGCATTTAGCGCCATTGCTTTTTTAATGGCAAAGAAAGCACCTTCGTTCCTGGCCCAACTCCTGCGTGAGATACCATTGTTCACATCCCAAAACAACATCGACCGCAGTCGTCTGTCAGCATCATCCGATCCGTCCAATACCATTCCAAAGCCACCGTTAATCACTTCTCCCCAGCCAACGCCACCTCCATTATGGATGGATACCCATGTGGCTCCCCTGAATGAATCACCAATTACATTTTGTATGGCCATATCGGCTGTAAAACTCGATCCGTCATAAATATTTGAAGTCTCCCTGAAAGGTGAATCCGTTCCTGATACATCGTGATGATCGCGCCCCAAAACAATTGGTGCTGATATTTTACCCGCTTTAATTGCATGATTAAACGCAGCAGCAATCTTAATTCGCCCATTCGCATCAGCATAAAGTATTCGCGCCTGCGAACCAACTACCAGTTTATTTTCCTGTGCTCCATGTATCCATTGTATGTTATCAGCCATTTGACTTTGTACCTCTTTTGGAGATTCCAGCATCAATTCATTTAACACTTGTGATGCAATTTGATCAGTAAGCTCCAGGTCTTTCGGGTCTCCTGATGTACATACCCATCGGAATGGGCCAAAACCATAATCAAAAAACATGGGCCCCATAATATCCTGAACATAAGATGGGTATTTAAAAGTTTTTCCATCCGCTGCCATTACATCAGCACCGGCACGTGACGCTTCGAGCAAAAATGCATTACCATAATCAAAGAAATAGGTTCCTTTTGCTGTATGTTTATTGATTGCATCTGCCTGCCTGCAAAGCGATTCCTGAACTTTTTCCTCGAATAAATCAGGCTGATCTGCCATCATGCGATTTGATTCTTCAAAACTTAATCCCACCGGATAATATCCTCCGGCCCACGGATTATGTAAAGATGTTTGATCCGTCCCAAGATCAACGAAGATGTCTTCTTCAAAAAACTTTTCCCAAACGTCCACTATATTTCCCTGGTAGGCAATTGAAACAACCTCTTTATTTTCTTTGGCTCTTTTTACTCTGTCTACCAGTTGGTCAAGATTAGCAGCTACCTCATCAACCCAGCCCTGTTCGTGGCGCTTATTAGTAGCCGATGGATTGATTTCTGCCACTACTGTTATCACACCTGAAATATTTCCTGCTTTTGGCTGAGCACCCGACATACCACCCAGTCCTGATGTTACAAACAGCTTGCCTGCAAACGGATCATGGTTTTCAGTTGTTACTTTTCTGGCGGCATTCATCACAGTTATTGTAGTTCCATGCACTATTCCCTGAGGTCCGATGTACATATACGATCCGGCAGTCATTTGTCCGTACTGCGAAACACCTAATGCATTAAACTTTTCCCAATCATCCTGCTTTGAATAATTTGGAATAACCATTCCGTTTGTTACCACAACTCTCGGGGCTTCCTTATGTGAGGGGAATAAACCCATAGGATGGCCTGAATACATCGCGAGTGTTTGCTCATCGTTCATGGTTGCCAGGTATTGCATGGTAAGCAGGTATTGCGCCCAGTTTTGGAATACAGCACCATTTCCACCATAAGTAATTAACTCATGTGGGTGTTGCGCTACTACCGGATCAAGATTATTCTGGATCATTAACATGATGGCAGCAGCCTGTTTTGATTGATAAGGATAATTATCAATTGGCCTGGCACACATTTCATAATCAGGCCTGAAGCGATACATATAAATCCGCCCGTATTTTTCCAATTCTTCAGCAAATTCCGCAGCAAGAACTTCATGATGTTTTTCAGGAAAATACCTCAGTGCATTTCGCAGAGAAAGTTTTTTCTCATCTACCGATAAGGTATCCTTGCGCTTAGGTGCGTGGTTAATATTTGGATCATAAGGTATTGGAGTAGGCAATTCAGCTGGTATTCCGGTTAAAATGGCCTTTTTAAAATCGTGATCAGACATTTTTGCAACTTTTGATAAATTGACTGCAAAATTACGATAAATGCCAGTTGCTGAAAAACAAATTTATGGGCAAATTATGAAACAGGAGGAAGAAAGTATCGCCTTGTATTTGGTTTACTACAAGTTGATAAACACAGTATTTTAAATCCTGTCCTTACTTTCCCTGAGCAAGGTGTACAACTTTTCTCTTGCCCTGAAAAGCTGAGCTTTTACAGTTCCCAGTGGCAAATCAAGTTCATCCACTATTTCTTCGTAAGAGTATTCTTTAAAATATCTTAACTCGATCAGAATACGGTAATGCGGTTTCAGTCGTTGAACGACCTCTCGCATTAATTCAATCTTTTGATCTTTAATAAATGTTTCTTCCGGGTTGAGGCTTGAGGTTGCAATCTGAGTGGTTGCATGATACTGTTCATCATTCCTGTCAATACTTATCGCCGGATCTACTTTGCTTTTCTTCCGTAAGAAATCGATACAGTTGTTGGTAGCAATTTTAAACAACCATGTACTAAAAGCAAAATCGGGGGTGTACTGTGTCAGATTTTTAAATGCTTTTCCAAAAGCTTCAATGGTCAGATCCTCAGCATCAGTGGCGTCTCCCGTCATTTTCAGCATCATATAATATAAGGAATCCCGATAAAACTTGTGAAGTTCCTCGTATGCTTGCTGATCACTTTCGTTAACTGCCCTCTGAATAAGGATATAATCGCGCTGACCCTTGTCAGTTAGCCGTGAGTTTAGTTCCATGTATTTCTCTTACGGAAGACGCTTATCAGGGTTACAGTATGAACAATAAAAAAGTGTATCATATCCCATATAAGCGAAAATAGGAATAAGTTATTTTCCTTCAGTTTGCCAAGTATAAACTTATGAACAACAAATTGAGAAAAAAATCGCAACAAGAACAAAGCGATGATAATCAGTGGATAAACCCATAATATAAGTAGGGTTATAAGGCTTGCATAAAACAATAAATGAGAAAAGCCAAACAGCCCCAGGATGATTTTAAATTTTGCTTTGTAAAGTTTTCCGGCACCCATATGCCTCAGTTTTTGTCGAATCCAGGTTTTAAAATCTGTTTTCGCATCCGAATACATAAAACTTTCCTGATCGATTACAATACGGGTGTTCCTTTTTGTGGCAACCTTATTGATAAACAGGTCGTCATCTCCTGAGACAACCTTGTAATGAGAGGTAAACCCCTTATTGCGAAAAAACATCGAACGGCGATATGAAAGATTTCTGCCAACCCCCATATAAGGTATTCCAACAGCAGCAAGCGACAGATACTGCATAGCCACAAAGAAGGTATCATACCGAATGATCAAATTCAAAAAGCCTTTCGATTGTTTATAAGGACCATAGCCCAGCACGACTTCGGTATTCTGGTTATAATTTTTAACTATGGCTGAAATCCAATTTTTACCTGCTGGCTCGCAATCCGCATCTGTAAGCAATAACAAATCGTATTTTGCAGATTTGATTCCCAGGGAAAGCGGGAACTTTTTACCGGTAAAGAAATTAAGCTCTCTTTCAATATTAACGATTTTCAACCGATTGTATTTTGCAGATAATTCTTTCAGATAATCTGCAGTTTCGTCATTTGAGGCATGATTAACCACTACAACTTCAAACTCCGGGTAGTCCTGGTTCAAAATGTTGATGAGATATTTACTCAGATTATGGTATTCATTTCTTGCAGAGATTACAACCGAAACCGGTGGTTTTTCAAGGTTAATATCAGAAGGTTCTTTATAAAATGCAAGTCTTGCAAATACTAACCAATAATAAATCATCTGTATTGTAAAAGCAAAACAAAACAGGATAAACAAAACAAACTCCACCGTGATTAGCATATTGCTATGTTGGAAATTAAAATACCAAAATTAAACCAATAAAATTTTGATGGTTTGACTTGAAATACAAATATTTCAAGAGTTATAAACAGATAAGGCCGGCTGAAAAAACGCAGCTTATCCATATACTATTACAAACCGCTTTTATTCATAATCAACTAAATTGGAGTGTTGGAATAATGGAAGAGAAACATTTATTTAACCCTCCAAAACTCCCTGCCCGTTCGGTCAGGCGGGCATTGAGCCATTACTCCAGGAACAATAGCGCAATAATTCTTTTCTATGTTAATATTAGGTTTAAAATATTCAGGGCTTTAACTTCATTTCTGGTCAATCTCCTATCTTTGCGGCAATTTATGGCAAACATGAATTTTTCACTGCAACATACTGACTCAAAAAGTAATGCCCGGGCGGGACTACTCACTACCGGTCATGGTAATATTGAAACGCCAATTTTTATGCCTGTCGGCACGTTGGGGTCAGTGAAAGGTATTCACTTTAAAGAGCTAAAAGAAGATATTCAGGCTCAAATCATACTTGGAAATACTTATCATCTTTATCTGAGGCCGGGCACAAATATTATTGAGCAAGCAGGCGGATTGCATAAATTTATTGGATGGGAAAAGCCTATATTAACCGACAGTGGCGGATACCAGGTTTATTCATTAACCGATATCAGGAAGTTGACAGATGCAGGCGTGAACTTTCAATCGCATATTGATGGTTCGAGACATATGTTTACACCTGAAGGTGTGATGGATATTCAACGGAGTATTGGTGCAGATATTATAATGGCTTTTGATGAGTGCACACCCTATCCGTGTGATTATGAGTATGCAAAAAATTCGATGCAAATCACCCACGATTGGTTAACGCGTTGCATTAATCAATTCAACAATACCGAGCCAAAATATGGTTATGAGCAGAGTTTATTTCCAATCGTTCAGGGTAGCACATACAACGATCTGCGAAAGCAATCAGCCGAATTTATTGCTTCGCAAAACGCTGACGGTAATGCCATTGGTGGGCTGTCAGTAGGAGAACCACACGAAATGATGTACGAAATGACCGAACTGGTTTGTGATATACTTCCTGTGGATAAACCCCGTTATCTTATGGGTGTGGGTACACCGGCAAACATCCTTGAGAGCATTGCACTGGGCGTGGATATGTTCGATTGTGTAATGCCAACCCGAAACGGCAGAAATGGAATGCTTTTTACAGAAAACGGCATCATCAACATAAAAAATAAAAAATGGGAAAATGATTTCTCGCCTATTGATCCTGATGGTCAGAGTTTTGTTGACTCACAATACTCAAAAGCATATATCAGACATTTGTTTGCAGCAAAAGAAATGTTGGGCCCGATAGTTGCAAGTATCCACAACCTGAATTTTTATTTGTGGCTGGTTGGAGAAGCGCGAAATCATATTATCAATGGTGACTTTAGTGTGTGGAAGAACGAAACGGTTAAAAAGGTAGGTCAGAGACTTTAGACCTGAGACAGAAGACCTGAGACTTTGGAAAAACTAACAAATAACACATCGATTTTCTCCCCCTTTGGGGGAGACACAGAGGGGGTCTTCTCCCCTTTTCAAGGGAACCTGCCTGCCGGCAAGGCAGGGATGCCGCAGGCAGAGGGGTTCTTATCCCCTTTTCAAAGGGACCTGCCTGCCGGCGAGGCAGGGATGCCGCAGGCAGAGGGGTATTTCTCCTCTTTTAAAGGGGACCTGTCTACCGGCAAAGCGGGGATGCCAGTGGCGGTGGGATTAATTAATTTTAATCTTTATACTTTTATCTTTTATCTTGTGCTCAGTTTATGAAGATCATCGACAAGTACATAATCAAGAAATTCCTGGGTACATTTTTCTATGCCATTTCATTACTTATTATCATTGTCATTATTTTCGATATTTCCGAAAACATGGATAGTTTTATTAAGAACGAGGCTCCACTCTGGGCGATAGTTTTTGATTACTACATAAATTTTATTCCTTATTTTATTAATCTGTTCATTTTTCTCTTCACCTTTATTTCGGTAATATTTTTTACCTCCAAACTGGCTGGTGATACTGAGATCATTGCCATGTTAAGCAGTGGAATTAGTTTTAGAAGGCTACTCTTACCATACCTTATTGCCTCATTGATTCTTGCTGTTCTTTCATTTTATCTTGGAAATTTCCTGATTCCCGAAACAAGCGAAACACGCAGGATATTCAAGAATAACTATATGGAGAAACTGACAGAAGACCGGGACCGCAACCTTCATATTCAAATTGAGCCCAATACCTATGCCTATGTTGAAACGTTCAACAGCAAAAAGAACTCCGGTTATAAATTTGCAATCGAAAAATACGAAGATCAAAAGTTGATCTTTAAGCTAATGTCCGACCGTATTGAATGGGATACTACCGAAATGAAATGGATTTTTAAAAACTATTATATAAGAACAATTGACAGCGCCGGGCAAAGAATTGTTAAAGGCCAGGAGATGGACACGATAATACCATACCTGCTTCCCACTGATTTATACAAGATTAAAGAATTTTTTGAAGAAATGGATTTCTTTGAATTAAATGAATTTATCAAAAAAGAAAAAAGAAAGGGATCAATTGCATATAAGCGTTACGAAAATGAAAAACATAAACGCCTGGCAGGGCCTGCTGCAATTATCATTTTAGCGTTCATCGGTGTTGCTTTATCAAGCCGTAAAGTACGGGGCGGCATTGGAATGCACCTTGGTATCGGTATAGCTCTTACCTTTTCGTATATATTTTTAATGCAGGTGTCAACGGTTTTTTCAGTTTTTGGCAACCTGCATCCGGCAATTGGTGCATGGATCCCAAATATGATATTTTTTATTATTGGTTTGTACTTACTGCAAAAAGCGCCTAAGTAGATTTACATTTTTTCTCAACCCATTTCCTTGCATTCACAAATGCCTCAATCCAGGGTGTGATTTCATCATTTTTTCTGTCACCAGGATAATAGGCCCATTGCCATGGGAAGAAAGCCCGTTCGAGGTGCGGCATCATGGCCAGGTGCCTGCCATTGTTTGAACATACAGCAGCAGTTGCCCAATCGGAGCAATTGGGGTTACCCGGATAAATATCAAAACTGTATGACATGACAAGGTTGTAATTATCACGATAGCAAGGAAAATTAAACTTGCCTTCGCCATGTGCCACCCAGATGCCCAACCGTGAACCGGCAAGGCTTTTGAGCATTACCGAATTGTTTTCGTTAATATCAACATTGATAAATGCTGATTCGAATTTTCCGGAATCGTTATGCAACATTTTAAGCTGCTCAGGATGGTCGGGATAGATCAACCTCAATTCGATCATCAACTGGCAGCCATTGCAAACGCCCAGGCTAAGTGTGTCCTCCCGGGCATAAAATTTATCAAGCGCTTGTTTTGCTTTTTCGTTGTAAATGAATGCACCTGCCCAGCCTTTTGCCGATCCCAGCACATCGGAATTTGAGAATCCACCGACAAAAACTATAAAGTTCACATCCGATAAATCTTCCCTGCCCGAAATCAAGTCGGTCATATGAATATCCTTCACATCAAAGCCGGCAAGATGCATAACATAAGCCATTTCACGGTCGCCATTTACACCTTTTTCACGGATTATCGCCGCTTTTGTACCGGTCTTTTTTCTACGACTCAATTCTATTCCGTATTGAGACGCTTTTCCCGTGAAATTATGCTTGAATGAATAATGCAAATCCTGCCGTTTGTAGTTCTTAAACCTGCAATGTGCCATCTCAATGCCACTTTGCTTCCTGTCGAACATATATGATGTTTCGTACCATACATCCCTCAGCCGTTCAATGATCAATTCATATTTTCTGTCTTGGTGAACAAGATCAATTTTGAATTCTTTAATTATTGATCCTAAAATGTGATAGTTGACATTATTGTCCTCTAATTCATCAAGTACTTTTTCGGTATCTTCTACCTGGACAATTATTCCCGGGTTTTCGCTAAACATTAGTTTGATAAAATCCTCTTCATCAAATTCATTAAAGTCAAGCGACATACCATGATCACAATTGGGAAAACACATTTCAAGTAAAGTGGTTATCATGCCTCCGGCAGAAATATCATGCCCGGCCAATATTAACTCACGGTGAATTAATTTTTGAATGGTGTTAAAAGCATTCGAAAAATAATCCGCATCCGTCACATCAGGAGTTTCTTTCCCCAGGGTTCCGCGTGTTTGTGCAAAACTGCTTCCGCCAAGCTGAAAAGGTGTATCTGAAAAATCAATATAAATCAAATCAGTACCCACTACTGGTTTAAGGACCGACTCTACCGTTTTCTTAATTTCAGTTACCTCACCAACTGCAGACACAATCACGGTACCTGGTGCATATACTACATTTCCATCAGGGTATTTCTGAGTCATCGACAAAGAATCCTTTCCGGTAGGGATATTAATGCCCAGTTCAATAGCAAAATCGCTAATGGCTTTAACTGCACTGTACAAGCGGGCATTTTCACCTTCATTCCTCGCTGGCCACATCCAGTTAGCGCTTAATGAGACTCCTTCTAATCCGTCAGCAATTGGTGCCCAAACCAGGTTTGTCAGCGATTCGGCAATAGCCAGCCTTGAAGCTGCCTCCGGACTAATTAATCCGGCTACAGGAGCATGTCCCATGGCAGTAGCTATGCCACTTTTGCCCATGTAATCGAGCGCCATTATACCCAGATTATTGAGCGGTAATTGAATTGGGCCCACACATTGTTGTTTTGCAACTTTACCGGTAACCGACCGGTCCACTTTATTGGTTAGCCAATCTTTGCAGGCAACAGCCTCAATTTGAAGCACGTCATTCAAATAGGATTCAAAACGATCTTGTCTGTAATCAATCTTTTCAAAATCAGCAATTTCTGTTGAGTCTTCAAGTATTGTTTTGGGTGGTTTCCCGAACAGGTATTCAAGCTGGATATCAACCGGGCAATTGTTCTCACTATCCTCAAATACAAGTTTTTGATCGTCTTTAACTTCTCCGACTTTATAAAATGGAGATCGTTCTCTTTTTGAGATTTCTTCCAGTGTGTCGCAATCTTTTTGTTTCAACACCAGCCCCATTCGCTCCTGAGATTCATTACCCAAAATTTCTTTTGCTGATAGGGTCGGGTCTCCAACCGGTAAATTACCAAGCTTAAATACAGCTCCCGAATCTTCGACCAGTTCCGATAAACTGTTCAGGTGGCCACCGGCTCCATGATCGTGAATAGAAACAATAGGATTGTCAGTTGATTCTGTCAGGGCACGAATGGCGTTGGCCACACGTTTTTGCATTTCAGGGTTGGCACGCTGCACAGCATTTAATTCGATGGTATTGCCATACTCACCAGTAGCAACAGATGATACAGCACCACCACCCATTCCAATCCGGTAATTGTCGCCGCCTAAAACCACAACAACATCGCCGGGTTCGGGGATATCTTTTTTTGCATCCTTCTCATTTGCAAAACCCACCCCTCCTGCAAGCATGATCACTTTATCAAAGCCATATATCTTGTCGTTTTCTTTGTGTTCAAAGGTGAGCAAACTTCCATTGATCAGCGGCTGGCCAAATTTGTTTCCAAAATCGGAAGCGCCGTTTGATGCTTTGATGAGGATATCTTCAGGTGTTTGATACAGCCAGTTCCTGGCTTTTAATTTATTTTCCCAATCGCGGCTTTTATCACGGCGTGTGTACGAAGTCATGTAAACGGCTGTTCCGCCGAGCGGCAGACTTCCTTTGCCACCTGCTAACCTATCCCTGATCTCTCCGCCGGTTCCGGTTGACGCTCCGTTGAAAGGTTCAACAGTAGTAGGGAAATTATGGGTTTCGGCTTTTAACGATAGTACAGAGTCAATATCTTTGATCGCGAAATAATCTGCTTTATCCTGTGTTTCAGGAGCAAATTGCTCAATTTGCGGGCCAACAACAAAGGCCACATTATCTTTATATGCCGAAACCAACCTGTTCGGATTTTCTGCCGCGGTTTTTTTAATCAAGGCAAAAAGGCTTTCTTTTTTCTCCTCCCCATCAATGATAAAAGTTCCATTAAATATTTTGTGCCTGCAATGTTCAGAGTTTATTTGTGCAAAGCCATATATTTCAGAATCAGTTAATTTGCGCCCGATTTTATCACTTATATTATTTAAGTAATCTACTTCATCCTCACTCATTGCCAGGCCTTCATCCAGGTTATATTGCTGAATATCATCAATTTCTTTTATAGTTTCGGGTTGAGCCGGTATATCGAAAATCCGTTGATCCAAACCCTTGTAAAGCTGTTGCAACATAGGGTCATAATTTACTTCTTCGGTATCGACCCTGGTAAAACACTCAATCCTGTTAATCTCTTCAAGACCCATATTTTGAGTGATCTCAACTGCATTGGTACTCCAGGGAGTAATCATTTCCTTTCGGGGCCCAATGAACCGGCCAGGAATTTCTTTGTCCTGAATACGGTTGGCATTGCTGAACAGCCATTTCAGTTTTTCATTGTCTTTTTCGGATAGGTCGGCCTGGGTGTGAACAACAAAATAACGGTTGTGATTGAGGTGGAAGAAATAAACCATAATTGCAAGAATTAATACCTGATAAACCGCTTGCAAATATATAAATATGGCTTGTATCCTAACTGGCAGTTAATCTTTCCACAGTAAATAATTTGGTGCTGCCACAAATTTAGTGGAACCCCGAAACTTCGGGGCAATAATAATTGAATGCTTAAATGAAATAATGATTAAATACGATAATAATAATATCTTCCTAAATGTAAAAATCCATTATGTATTATACAAAACGTTTATTATTAAAGATTTAGTTGTTATAAAAGATTCGAGCATTTTATCATTATAAATAAACTTATTTGTAGAACTATAAATTAATTATTTACCCTGCTATCCGCCAAAGCGAATGCGTAGGAGGATTAAAATAACAGTAGAACCAGTAATTATAATAAGTAATGTTTATAAACAACCCTGTGAAAAGTTTGAATAATCTGATCTAAAGATCTTTTTCAGACACCCCAAACACCTCATCGGGCTCGACATTACCGGTTGGTTCAGTATGTATTAATACATCGTAAACATTTGGGATTTCGGCCTTTAACGATTCTTCGACCCTTATGGCGATTTGATGTGCGTCAGTTAATGGTAATTTTCCATCTATTTCAATATCCAGTGCGATCAGGTAAAGATGAGCCATTTTTCTCACTCTGATCCGATGCGGATTGGAAGCGCCATCCACATGGTTAACAACATGAATGATCTTTTTATAGATTTCCGAATTTTCAACACCATCCATCATTTCGAGGTTGGTTTGCATAAATATCCTGAAAGCAACCACCATGATATAAATACTTACCAATAAAGCAGTTATCGTGTCAATGACAGGTAAATTGAAAATAAAAGTAAAAACCAAGCCAACTAACACAGAAATTGAAATTATCACATCATTTTGCATATTGCGGGCATTTGCAATAAGCATTGCGCTATCAACTGATTTTCCTACCTTTCTCAGGTACACAGAAAGCATTAGTTTGCCAAATACTGAAACAATGATGATGTAAATAGCGAACATTGACGGAATTACTTCATCTACGGGATAAAGCAATTTCCGGAATGATATTATTGCAAGTTGAGCGCCGGCAAAAAATATAATAAATGCCAGGACTTTCGTTGCAATTGTATCGGCTTTGTTGTAACCATATGGAAATTTCGGGTCGGGTGGACGCCCGATTATATAGGCCGTATACAAGGTGATAAGCGAAGTGATGATATCACTGGCTGAGTCAACACCATCAGCCACAACGGCAAGGCTTCCGGCGATTAAACCGACAACGATCTTCAGCAGCGAAAGTGTTGCATTTCCGGCAATACTTACCTGGGAAGCACGAATGATCTTTTTTTCCCTTTTGCCGATAGCCATATTAATTGATATTAACTGAGAAGTATTAATATTTACAGTCAGTATTTGATTTACCTCTTGTAATATTCTTATAATTTATAAATACAATAATCTTCATTTTCTAAAACAACAGGGAATGCCAATTTTATATTTGCTCCAAACGTTTTTTTCAAAATTACGATATACTTAAGTCCCTTTAATTTTAAAGATTGCATGTATCGCTCATCTTTTATTTTATTATTGGATTCGACCCAACCTTTCCGGTGTGCAAAATACATGGGTGTGGGGTTTTCCCCGCTATTGATTATAATCAGATCTTCTTTTTGAGAAACCCTATTCATGTCATCCTCTAATAATAATAAAGTCCGTTCCTGATCTTTAATTCTGAAATCGTAGTGTTGATTCAATATCCCTTCAATACCTATTGCGACAATCAGGACAATCTGAAACTTCCTGTTATTAATCAGATTGAGGCCATAACCGGCAACAAGGGCCATAACCGGTATAATGGGGATCAAGTAATAGGAATGTTGCGGAAATGTTTCCCCGGCTTTAAATACTATGATAAGAAAACTCAGGAAACTCAATAAAAAGATGGATATCAGTAGTTTATTCTTCTTAATGATTCCCATAATTAATCCATATAAAAAAACTGCAAAAGCAATAAATTTTATCGCGGTTTCAGAAAACCTAAGAAGTGTTTCCAGAAGATTATTTGCTATTTCAATTACACCAACGGATATGCTCTTACCCATAAAGAAGTACCAAAACCCATAAGTTTCCACCAAATATGGAACCCAATAAAAGTACCACAATAATGGTAAAACGCCACTCAGTCCGGTTACAAGGATAAAAATAAATTTTCGTTTAAGTAATACTTCTTTGTCCAACAGGGGGATTAAAAAAACAGCTAATAAATACACAGAAGATATTTTTGATAAAGTTCCAAATGTTACAAATGTTGCATATAACATCAGGTTGATCAATTGGCGTGATCGGGCGCCTTTATCCAAATAGTTACTCCCGAAATAAATACCTGCCAGAAGAAAGGACATGGAAAATGTATCGGGCATTATTTTTCTTGAATACGAAAACCAGAGAGAAAACAGTAAGATCAGCGTCGCATAAAAGGCTGTTTTCTTTTCAAAATATTTGTTGATCAATTTGAAAAAAATAAATAATCCGAAACTGGATACAATCAAGTTTATTAACCTGCCATACCAGTGCTTATAACCAAAGATTTCGGCAACCAGGTAAATCGAATAATTGAGCAACGGGAACTCCATTCCTGTTATTCCTGACTTCTCTCCGGCGATATCAATCCTGGGATAAAGGATATTGTTGTCAACCTCTAAAAAATTTCTTGCGACCATTGCAACTGAGGTCTGACGCCAATTGTGTTCAACTTCCAGAGGAGGATTAGTTATACCAACCAATCTGATTAAAAAAAAGAGAACAATCCAAAATCGAATATCGCGAAAATTGTCTTTTATTACACTCACCTCTCCTTGAAATTATTATCTTCTCAAAGATAAAAAAAGCTGCCTCATAAAAATACCAACTATAACCCCATATTACCGATATAAATTGTTTCTTTTTCTCTTTCTTTTCGTTAGAAAAAATATCCGGAGACAGCTTCAGTAAAATTTTTAATATCGGACTTACGATTGCTCTCCAATAAACCTTTCAGATTCAATGGCAGCCATACATCCTGTTCCGGCCGCTGTTATCGCCTGGCGATAATGTTTATCCTGCACATCACCTGCAGCAAAAATTCCTTCAATACTTGTTGCGGTTGAATCGGGTTTGGTAATCAGGTAACCTGTATCATCCATATCAAGTTTTTCTTTGAAAAGATCGGTATTTGGTGTGTGTCCGAGGGCAACAAAATATCCGTCAACATCAATTTTCTTTTCCTCTCCTGTTTTGTTATTGATTAAGATAACACCATTCATTGCCTTTGTAAAGCCTTCTTCAACACCTACAATTTCCTTCACTTCATGGTTCCAGAGAATTTCAATATTTGGCGTATTGAACACTCGTTTTTGCATAGCCTTTGAAGCTCTCAGTTCATCGCGACGATGAATAAGATATACCTTATTACACATATTGGCCAGATAGGTTGCTTCTTCTGCAGCTGTGTCGCCACCACCAACTACAGCAACATCTTTTCCTTTGTAAAAGAAGCCATCACAGGTAGCACAAGCCGAAACGCCGCCACCTTTAAATTTTTCTTCCGACTCGATACCAAGGTATTTGGCAGTTGCACCGGTTGCAATAATCAGTGTTTCAGCTTCTATCTCTGCGCCATCATCAGCTTTTACTTTAAAAGGACGCTTAGTAGTATCCACCTCAGTAATTAAACCCCATCGTACATCAGTTCCAAATCTGGTAGCTTGTTTTTTCAGGTCTTCCATCATGGCCGGACCATCAATTCCTTCAGGATATCCAGGGAAATTATCAACTTCAGTGGTAGTGGTTAACTGGCCTCCGGGCTGAAGACCCTCATACATAACCGGCTTTAAATCAGCACGGGCGGCATATATTGCTGCGGTATATCCGGCAGGACCGGAACCAATGATCAGACATTTAGTTTTTTCCATTTTAAAATTTTTTATTCAGAAATATTCTTTGGCTTTTGATTCAGTCAATTTAAGTGCCAATCCCGAAACTAAACATCTTTTAGACACTTATACTGCCAATCTGTCCTGATATTAGAGACTATTTAGATTTTGTTTTTAGAATTTATTATGATGTATTTTTTGTCAGATCGAGGCATCCGTCAGCTGACGGATAACGATGAGATGGCTAAAAAGACACATAAGAAAACTGAAGCCCGCCTGACCGGCTGGGCAGGGATAAATTCTAAACAGTCTCTCAGTCTTTAAAATTAATTCAATCTATTATACCAAATTAACCCCAAAATTACGCATATAAATCGTTTATTTTCCACTGTATTGGCGTTAAAAAAATGTTCCGTAGCACTGCTATGCAAAAGTTTTTTGCCTAAATACAGTGAAAAATACTCCAATTTCTTTATACATCATTTTGGGATCAAATTGGTATTGGAAATCGTTTTACTTTTGCAGCAAAATTACAAGCATATTATGACGTTTAGAATTTTCAAATACTCAACAGTTTTGCTTCTCGTATCATTTCTACTGTATCCAACTGTTAAAGTAGTTGGGCAATCGGAAAATCATGATGATGAACTGCTAAAAGCAGATGCACTTGCAATGGCTTATGTTAACTGTGACCATGCCTTGGCATTCTATAATTACAAGCTTAATCCGGAAGATAGAGACCTGAAAACAAAACTAAACCAGCTAATGATACTAAAGAACCAGATGTTTGTGAACATGCAGATAAAGAACAGAAAAGATGACACCAGGAAGAAAAAATTTGAAAGGGAGGTAAATTCTGCAAAAAAACAGTTGAATAAATGTATAAAGTACCAGAATATACTGGATGCCAATGCCGAAGCAGAAAAACAAAAAGCAAAGGAATCTAAATAAAATGTATTAATTTTGCGTCGCCTTTCAGGCAAGTTCTTTAAAGAAATGACCTTATTTCGCTTTCTCTGTATTTATTGGGAATAGTGGATAATAGTTGATCGCCTTCTCCGTCAGCTGACGGATACGGCAAACGACAGATCGCCTTCGCCAAGGCTATGGCAAACGACAGATCGCTTTCGCCAAGGCTATGGCGATCGGAGCGGGGTGTGGTGCAGTTGGCTAGCATGCTTGCATGGGGTGCAAGTGGTCGCAGGTTCGAGTCCTGCCACTCCGACAAAGTTACTGTTTATCAAGCTCTTACATACAATGTAAGGGCTTTTTTTATGCCCCTATTTAGTATACCAGTGACCTATCTGTGTACCAAAATTCACTTTGGTAATTCAAGTGTAATTAACTGAATGTTAAACCTTAAATGAATTATCAAAAATGGAAAGAAATCGCTTTCAAATCCTGTTCTATCTCAGGAAGAGCAGAGTATCTGTAAAAGGATCGGCATTTAATCCGCCAAAGTGGATCATCAGCTTACCACTTTATTGCAAATTCCGGTCAAATAGACCACCCCAGACCGGAGTAAATTGACCACCCTGAAGTTTATCTAAAAAAGAACGTTTTCATTGGCTATTATATTGATACAAATTTAACGATTTATTTCATTTCCATTTATTGATTCTGATG
>JAUVKF010000051.1 GCA_030596395.1 Chlorobiota bacterium
ATTAGAAATAAATTATTGTCAAGAATATTTGCTGTTGTCGAAAGAGGAACTCCATATGTGAATACCATGAAATATGTAAATTGAAAATGTTAATAAGAATTTTGATTAATTCTTGTTTTACTCATAGAATACGGGTTGAAAAGATATCTTCAACCTGCTGAGAGCAAAACCACTCAGCAGGTTTTATTATTTTATCTCCGAAAAATAGCGCATAAACTGCATGCGCTCATACATCTCAGGATTTTGCGATTCAGACTGGCTTAATTTACCCCTGAACTGATCAATATAATTAAACCCCTTTTCTTCCATCCAGTTGCTAAGGAAATTGATAATCTCCGAGATATATTCCGGTCCATACTTATAAACTGCTGACGTAACCTGAGTAGTTGTTGCGCCGGCAAGTAGTTGTTTTACAACAGCCTCGCCACTATGAACACCAGTTGACGCTGCTAAATTCATCTTCACCCTTTTGGCCATAATAGCAATCCAGCGCAATGTATTTGACATCTCAGGAGGCGTACTTAACACATCTGCCGTAGTAACCTTCACTGCGTTGATGTCAATATCAGGGCTGGAGAAACGGTTGAATAATACAACACCATCAGCACCATTTTTCTCCAGGTTCATGATTACGCTGCCCAGGTTGGCAAAATATGGGCTTATTTTTATTGATACAGGAATATTGACCAATGCCTTAACTTTTTTAAGCACACTGTAATAAGTATTTTCATTATCCTCGCAGGTCTTTTCAAAATTAAAAGGCATTACAAAAATATTTAATTCCAATGCATCAGCACCCGCTTCTTCAATTTGCCTGGCAAACGAAACCCATTCCAGTCCTGAAATCGCATTAATACTTGCAATAATCGGGATCATCGTTTTCTTTTTGGCTTCACGAATAAGGTCCAGGTAGCTTCCCAACTCCTTTTCTTTGATATGAACATCAATGTAATCGAGTGTTTCCGAATACTCAGTATACAATAAGCCGTCCTCTTCTGCCTTTCTCATACGGTAATCAGCCTCAAGCATAATCTGCTCCTCAAAAATTGATTTGAGCACGACTGCCCCTGCACCGTTTTGTTCAAGATTTACGATATCTTCAACTGAATTGGTTAAGCCTGAACTACCGATAACAATAGGATTGCGAAGCGTAAGTCCAAGATATTTTGTATTAAGATCTGCCATATTTTTTTTATTAATCGACTTCAAATTTAGAATTTTAATTTGCTTTGATTTTTTCCTGGATATATTTATGCATGCCTGCTGCAGCTGTTCGGCCATCGCCCATAGCAAGGATTACTGTTGCACCGCCTCTTACAATATCTCCACCTGCAAAAATCTCTGGTATTGAAGACTGCATGGTTTCTTTATCAACCACAATGGTACCCCAATCTGTACATTTTAAATCTGAAAGAGCTGCAGGAATTAAAGGATTCGGTGATACGCCTACACTAACAACTACAGTATCAACATCAACAATAAATTCGGAACCTTCGATCGGAACCGGCCTTCTTCTACCTGAAGCATCAGGTTCACCCAATTCCATCTTTTGTATTTTCATACTTTTTACCCTGCCGTTCTCATCTGCATAATACTCAAGAGGGTTGTGCAGGTTCATGAAAATGATCCCTTCCTCTTTGGCATGTTTTACTTCTTCCACACGTGCCGGCATTTCTACTTCCGACCGGCGATAAATGATCATTGATTCGTCTGCTCCCAATCGTTTGGCCATCCGTACCGAATCCATCGCAGTATTACCACCACCAATCACTGCTACTTTATTTCCGCTTATCACAGGAGTATCGAATTCAGGGTCAGCTGCGTTCATCAGGTTAACCCTGGTAAGGTATTCATTTGATGAAAAGATGCCATTATAGTTTTCGCCCGGTATATTCATGAATCGGGGCAAGCCAGCTCCGCTTCCAACAAAAAATGCTTGGAATCCTTCTTTTTTAAGATCATCGAATGAGGCTGTTTTTCCAACGATGAAATTGACCCTGAATTTAATGCCCATTTTGCGCATGACTTCAATTTCAGTATCAACCAATTCATTTGGCAACCTGAATTCAGGGATACCATATTTTAAAACGCCTCCAATTTCATGTAATGCTTCAAATACGGTTACATCATAACCAAATTTAGCCAGGTCACCGGCAGCAGCTAAACCAGCAGGTCCAGAACCAATTACCGCAACTTTAACATTATTGGCTTTTTCTGTTTCCGGTATTGCCATCTTTCCGCTGTTTCGTTCCCAGTCGGCAGCAAAACGTTCGAGATGGCCAATTGCAACTGGCACCTTGTTTAACTTAATAGTATAGAAGCACACAATTTCACATTGCTTCTCCTGTGGACAGACTCTTCCGCAAACTGCTGGCAGCGCATTAGTTTCTTTTAAAGTTACTGCAGCTCCTGCAAAATTTTTAGCTTCAATGTTTTTGATAAACTTCGGAATATTAATTCCAACGGGACATCCAGTGATACAGGTTGGGTCAGGGCAATCGAGGCAACGTTGTGCTTCCAGTACCGCGGCTTCAGCCGTTAATCCAATATTGACTTCAATTTTACTTTTATTCCTGACAAATGGATCTTCTTCGGGCATTTGTACCCTTTCACGGCTTGTCCGTTCCTTGGCTTTCATGGATTTACGCAATTCTGCACGCCAATCCTGGGCTCTCTCTGCTTTAAGGTATTCAATAATATTTTCCATTTCTTTAAGCTTCTACAGTTTGTAAATATTTTTGATAAGCAGCGGATTCCTGATCCTGATAGGCGCTTAATCGCGAAAGCATCTCGTCGAAATCAACCTGGTGCGCATCAAACTCGGGGCCATCAACACAAACAAATTTTGTTTTGCCACCAACACTTACACGACAGGCGCCACACATGCCGGTTCCGTCAACCATGATGGTATTAAGGCTGGCAACGGTTTCGATATTGTATTTTTTTGTTGTAAGCGCTGCAAATTTCATCATAATGGCAGGGCCGATAACTACGGACATATTTACCTTTTCACGATTAATAACTTCTTCCATTCCTGCAGTAACCAAGCCTTTCGTTCCATATGAACCGTCATCAGTCATGATAATTACTTCATCTGAATACTCACGCATTTGATCTTCAAGGATGATTAAATCCTTTGTACGGGCTGCAAGAATTGTGACTACCCTGTTACCTGCCTTTTTAAGTCCTTCGACAATTGGTAACAATGGGGCTACACCAACTCCTCCACCGGCACAAAGTACAGTACCGACATTTTCGAGATGGGTTGCTTTGCCAAGCGGGCCAACCACATCAGTTACTTCATCACCAACTTCCAATCTTGAAAGTTTATCGGATGTAACACCAACTTTCTGAATTACAAGAGTAACTGTTCCTTTTTCTGCATCTGCAGATGCGATGGTTAAAGGGATACGTTCTCCTTTTTCTCCCATTTTGATGATCACAAAATGGCCGGGTTTACGTGACCGGGCAATTTCGGGTGCATCCAAAACGATTTTTACAACGTTTTTTGAAAAGAATTCTTTTTCAAGTATTTTACTCATTTTATCTGGTCTGGATTATGAAATGTCAAAAATTTGAAGGCGTAAATTTAGAAAATATAAAACGGACTAAAATGTTAATTTTTAGCTAATTATACTACGTTCAGAAAATCAATAAATTACCTCGATAATTTATACTTAATCTAAGTCATTTGAGCTGAATTTAAAATAAAAAACACTGTTCATTGCCTATGCGTCAGACATGCCTAATCTTTATTCAAATCATATCAAAAAAGTTATCGTCTCGGCAGATTTTAACCTGAATAATTCATAAAAAATGACAAAAGTATTGTTACTATCACAATATCAGATAATTGATGACAAAGAAACAGGAAATAAATTTTATCATTTTTTACTAAAGTGCGTTTATTTCAATGCATCTGTTTCGTTGCTAAACCTTTGAAATAGACTACTATATCGTCAGGTTTAGACGCCTCACATCTGCATCAAACTAAACGCATGAATTAATCAGGTTAAAGAATTCATCTTCAATATTTTATTAATTCATGTATCTTGGTCCATAAATTTACGTAAATTTGTATACCGTAGTATAATTATTTATGATAAAGAGATTTCTTACAGATCATCTTTTAGCAAGCCTAAAAAAAGGAAAAGTTCTGACTCTTTTCGGTGCACGTAGAACCGGAAAGACAACTATCATGAACGTTTTAAGCAAATCGTTGTCTAAAAATAAAGTGCTTGTACTCAATGGAGAAGATTATAATGTGGCCAATATTTTATCTGCACAAAGACAAGAAACGCTGAAGAATCTTGTTGCCGGTTATGATTTTGTGTTTATCGACGAAGCCCAAAATATTCCAAACATCGGACAAAACCTGAAATTATTGGTAGATACGCAGCCGCAAGTCGCGGTATTTGCAACTGGTTCAGCATCTTTTGATTTAAGAAACCAAATTGGGGAACCGCTTACCGGACGATCAAGATTTTTCACACTTTACCCGTTAGCACTAAATGAAATTGCTCATGGATACATGGATGCATTTCAAATGTTGCCTACCTTATTGATTTATGGTTCCTATCCACAAGTAATAACGGAATCCAATCTAAAGGAAAAGCGTCACCTACTGGAAAACATTAGAAATGGTTATTTACTGAAAGATATCCTGCAACTTGAAAATATAAAAGACAGTTTATTTGTAATGAGCCTGCTTCGTTTGATCGCCTTTCAGGTTGGTAATGACGTGTCGTATAATGAGTTGGCAAGAAACCTCAACACCACTGTAAAAACGATCAAGAGATATCTAGAAATTCTTGAAAAAGCCTTTATTATTTTCCGGTTAAGTGGTTTCAGTGGCAACCTGCGGAAGGAGATTACCAAAACGCCACGGTTCTATTTTTGGGACAATGGTATCAGGAATGCCATCATATCTAATTTTAATCCGATTGAGATACGAGATGATACCGGCAAACTCTGGGAAAACTTTTGTGTTTCGGAGCGGCTAAAGAAGCAAACATATTTGGAAACATTTTCGAACTTTTACTTTTGGCGAACATATGACCAACAAGAAATTGATCTTGTTGAAGAAACAGATGGCAAGCTAAATGCTTTTGAGTTTAAATGGGGTGATAAAGATGTAAAAGCACCCAAAGCGTTCAGGGAAAATTATCAAGATGCAGACTTCCAAACCATCAATAGGATAAACTTTTTTGAATTCCTTAATACAGTGAATTTTCCTGGAAAAAATAAAAAGTAATTACGATTTTGCTTCAATCAAATAAATCCGTTTGCGTCCATCCATTTTTATAGAAACAGGTTTTTTAAACCTGACATGGTTAAAAAACTTCCCCTTTTTCACCAATTTCTGTTTGGCAAGCATTTCATATTTAATGTGACTTTTTAGTAATTCGGGTTGAACGGTAAAATACCCGACATCCATAGTAGTTACATTGTGAAAGAAATGTGAACCTGACGAAGCATCAAGCGGGAAATCATCGAGGCTCGTTTCAACAATCAACTTTGCATTGGAAATCTGGTGCCATTTAACCGGTATTCCTATCCAGCGGTCGCGTGTACCCCAACGTCCGGGACCAATAAGAACATATTGTCGTTCTTCTTCGATCATTTTATTATTGAACTGCTCGATTTCTTTAGCCATTTCCTCGGTTTTGCTTTTATCAAACCGGTCTGCATCTACATAAATAAAATCGGTAATATCATCAAGGCAGCCGTTACCCATTCCTTTTTCTGAATACAGTAAAACAGATTTCTTATCTATTTTTCCAATGTTCACATCACAATCCATTGTATTGCTTATCAATGGTTTTATCTGTAAAATATAAAATGAAGCCCTGCCATCCTTGTCCTTTTTCAGGTCAACAGCATATTCTATTTCAACGGCTGTTCCCATTGCATCCCTGCCCAGTTTTAGCACCACATCAAGTGTTTTGGCAAGAGGAATATAATTGTATCTGAGAATATTAGCGAAGTTCACAATTCGCGGACCGGGTTTTGTAATTCCAGGATAAATCGAATTGCTATCCGGAACATATGTTGAGGCAGCATGATTTAAATTACCCTGTTTTTCGGCAATACTAATTTCTTCTAAGGTTAAACCTGCAATTTCACCTTCAAGAAGATTCGGGCTTTTCTTCTCCATATCAATCGCGTAAAACCTCAATTGGGAATTTTTAAACTGGTCTTTTGGTGAATTGATTTCGGTACCCGGATACATTGGTGAGAACCTGTAAGCCTTGTTACCTTCAACCACATATCTGCCAAGTCCAACAGCAGCTAAGCCAAAACCTTCTTCAGGTTTCATATGAGCAAACGGGTAAAAATTATAAGATTGAGCAACACCGCTGATATGCGGATAAAAAAGATTTCCGAACTGATGGCCAACAACCTCCTGTATGACAATCGCCATTTTTTCATCTTCAATATTGTAGTTGATGGCTTTAACGTATCCTTTTGCCGTGGCAGAATAAGCTGATGCATATACCAGCTTGATTGCATCCGTCAACTGCCGTATCCTTTCATTTTGGTCGGGATGGTTATTGGGCAGCAAATAGGTGTCGAATATGCCTGCAAACGGCTGTGTAAGTGAATCTTCGAACATCCCCGATGACCGGACTGCAATGGGTTTATTAATGATACCCTCAAGGAAGGTTAATTTAGAAATTAGCTCATTTGACAATCGGCCCCGAAGAAAAGCCCTGCGAATTTTACTATAATTCTTTTCTTCAAAAACCATTAATCCAAGGCCATTGTTTTCAATAAAGCTTTCAAACTCCTGTATTCCAATAATGAATGTTTTAGGAGATCTGATTTTTATATCGGTAACGTAACGACTGAAATCGTAATTATCAATTAGTGCATTTATAAAAGACAATCCTCTCCCCTTACCTCCCATCGAGCCCTCGGCAAGTGTATAAATGTTGTGTTCAGATATTTCAGATTCGTAGTTGAATGGTATGATATTCCCGGTTTCTTGCTCATTCCTGTATTCTTTAATCAAATCGAGCAAAACGGCACGCAATTCCCTCGCATCTTTAAAATCGGATATCTTTTTAGGGTTGATAATACTTGCTGCTTTTATCTCACCACGTGCAAGTAGCCACATTGAAAAATGATCGCGACTTGCATGAAATAGTAATGATTCTTCCGGTATTATTTTCAGGTGCTTTTCAAAACTTTTCATGTTTGATGCCACTGCGATCTGTTTCCCTGATTTATCTTTAAAAACAAAATCGCCAAATCCCAGGTAATTGGTGATGAAATCCTGAAAATCCTTGTATAAAGTTTCCGATTGCTTACTTATAAATGATGAGTTATATTGCTCAGCAATTTTTGCATACGATCCGTCAGATGATTGAAGTATGGTAGGAAGGTTTTTCAGGTTTTTATTTACATATTCCAACAGTTTAACCCCAGCATCTTCATCCATTTCTCCTGACCGTTTAAACTTTACATCAGTAATGAGGCACAACATATAGTTTTTATACTTATTGATGATGGAAACAGCTTCATCAAAATTAGTTGCAAGCAATATTTTAGGACGGGCCCGCAATCGCAACACTTTGTATAACTCATCTGTAGCAACATCATCAATAATACGTTTTGTTTGATCCATCACAACCCGGTATAAAAATGACAGGTAACGGGAATAATATACCGGTGAATCTTCAACCAGCAGAATAAACCGGACTTCGCCCAGTCTTGTGTCATTTTCTATGTTAACCTCATCTTCCAGTAATTTGATCATGGTGAAAAATATATTCGGATCACCATTCCAGGCAAACAGATTATCAATCTGGGGTAATTTACCCTGGAGTTTCAGGAAATAGCCAACATCACTGTTGTTGTTCAACAGCAGATAAACAGGTATATATGGATAGCTTTTTTTAATTTCCTCGCTAATAGTAATCGGTAACTTTTTATCCACACCAACCATATAAATAATCAGGTCGAAATGCCTGTCCGACAATAGCCGTAGCGACTGTTTTAGCGAGGAGGCACCCGTAATACGTGGAAAAGATGTTAAATTTAATTGTCCGTATTGTCCAAGCATATGTTCCGAAAAACGACCTTCACGCTCGATGGCATATGCATCATACAAACTTGATATCAATAAAATTTCCTGAACCTTAAAAGGCATCAGGTCATGAAAAATATCGCGGTTGTAGGTGTATTTGTTCAGGAATTTTTGAAGGAACTCACTACTTATTGCACCTTGTTTTTTATTTTTATCCGGAGTTTTTAATTCAAAGAGTTTTTCTTCAGCCTGGTTGATAAATCGCAACAAAATACTCACCATGCTGTTCAGGAAATAAAACTGCTCAGTATTTCCTTCGTTATCTTGTTCTGCCTTTTTCTTTTTCGAGAACAGGTGGAGATGCCCAACTTTCCCGGTAGAAGTTTTAAAACTCCTCTCAGTACAAAACTCTGTTTCAAGAAATTGTTTGGTTCTATATTCATTTTTATCGAATATTATTCTGAAATATCCCGGATTTGGGGCATTTTCCAGAACCTGAAGCAATTCGATAATTTGGGTAAATGTTTCATCAACTCCTTTATGCTGATCAACAATTTGATTCACATTGCTGATGATCTCCAGCAGGTTCAGGTATTGTTGTGTTTCAGGATTCGACATATAATGGAATTTTACTTCAACAAAGTTAACCGATTTAATAAAGAAATATTTAGAAAGGCTGTTTCATTTATTTCAAGTTACATTTTGTAAATTCGCCAATTAATTTAACTCATCACTTTTTGATCAAGGTATCAATAATAGATAAACATCCTGTGGTTTGCGATGCAATTAAAGCATTGCTTTATGATGCCGATGATATAGATATCAGCCGATGTAGCTCAACCATTGATGAGTTAATGACTTCATTCGAAAGTGCTTTAACCAATGTGGTGTTGGTTGTTTTTTATTCCCCGGCACAAAAGGATGTTGATGACATAAAAAAACTCACGCAGCGCTTTCCAAAATTAAAAGTCCTGGTATTGTCAATGTACCGGAATGAATCATTTATCTTAAAATTGATCAAAGCAGGGGCGAAAGGGCATTTAAGCAGGGATACTGACAGGTCGGAAATTCTTGAAGCCATTTACACTTTAAGAAATGGTTATGAATTTTATGCAAAAACAATCACCAATATTTTGCTGAGTAGTTATCTTTCAGATAAAGATATTGATAACAAGGAAAAAGAATCCCGCCAGAAAAATTTATCGGCCAGGGAAATGGAAATTTTTAAACTTTTTGCTGAAGGCTTGTCAAACAGGGTTATTGCCGAAAAACTTTTCATCAGTGTGCGTACCGTTGAAACACACAAAAACAACATTATGAAAAAGATCAACCTGAAAACCACAGTTGATTTGGTGAAGTTTGCGATTAAGAATAATATTATTGAGTTGGATTGATGATAGATACTGGATTCTCGATGCTAGATTTTGGCCAGTATCCAGTAACGAGTATCAAGTATCATTTAATGCTCTCCATATCATATCCTTTAACTCCATCAAGCCTGTTTGAGCCACAGATGAAATAAAAACATAAGGCACTTCAGGCAAACTCTTTTCAATTTCTTCCTTTAATTCATCATCAAGCATATCCGATTTTGAAATGGTAAGTAACCTCTGTTTATCAAGCAGTTCAGGATTATACTGCTTTAATTCATTTAACAGAACCTGGTATTCTTTTTTCACATCATTGCTATCAGCAGGTACCAGGAATAACAGGATTGAATTGCGTTCAATATGTCGCAGGAATCGCAAGCCAAGACCTTTCCCTTCGTGCGCACCTTCAATAATACCGGGAATATCAGCCATTACAAACGATTGATGATCGCGGTATGCAACTATACCTAAATTAGGTGTTAAAGTTGTGAATGGATAATCAGCAATTTCTGGTTTTGCAGCAGATACAACTGACAACAATGTTGATTTACCCGCATTGGGAAACCCCACCAATCCTACATCAGCCAGAATTTTTAATTCAAAAATGATAAAGGATTCAATACCAGGAATTCCGGGCTGTGCATACGTTGGTGCCTGGTTTGTTGATGTTTTAAAATGCTCGTTTCCCAAGCCACCCTTGCCTCCCTGGAGTAATACTATTTTTTGACCGTCGTCGGTAATCTCACCCAGGGTAATCTCTGTATCGGGATCTCTGGCAATGGTTCCGAGCGGAACCTCAATAATTATATCTTTCCCATCAGCACCTGAACTACGCTGACCGCCACCCGACAGGCCATGGTCAGCTCTTAGATGCCGGGTATATCGCAGGTGAAGCAAGGTCCACATCTGGGTATTACCAACCATTATGATGTCTCCGCCATTACCTCCGTCCCCTCCGTCAGGCCCGCCTTTCGGCAAATATTTTTCGCGCCTGAAGTGGGCAGAACCAGGCCCGCCATTTCCTGAACGGCAAAAAATCTTTACATAATCAACAAAGTTGGATGTGGCCATAAAATGGATTTGCTGGCAAAGGTCTGAAAATTTATAGTTTAAAGTCTGAAGTTTAAAGTTTTTCAAAGGAATGCCTTCGGCAAAAGTTTGAAATGAGAGTAGTCGTAAGAGTATTTATCTTGAAATTACATGACTAAACTTATAAGATAAGTATGAATTACATGATTTGAGTCATGTATTTTATTATCTTTTTTGACGGTATTAATGTAATTTACCCTACACTGTTTCAAGCATCCACGCGCCCCGTTTCAAGCGTCCACGCTTGAATACTACGTTGTTACGTAATCTCACCAAACATTTCTTTAAAGGTAGAAAGAAAAGGATTGTTAATTAGTGGTCGGACGACATGAAGTCGTCCGACCACTATGGTTTCCTCGCAACCCTCTCCCTCGTTGAAGTCTGCTCTGAGGTGTTTAAGACTCTTCCAGGTTCTTCGAATCCTGGAAGGTCTTTTCCACTTTTTCATCACTCTAATACTTCGCCAAAAATCCTACCTTTGCAAAACAACCAAAACAACATGCAAAATTTTGCAAAACAACAGGCACAGACAAGAGAAAAAGACAAAAGACTACTTGTTGGAATCACGCACGGTGATTTTAACGGAATCAGCTATGAAGTCATCATAAAAGCTTTAAATGATAAACGTATTCTTGATTTATTTACACCGGTAATCTACGGTCATTCCAAAGTTTTATATTTTCACCGGAAAACCCTGAATTTCAATGATTTTAATTACAAGGTCATTAATGATGTAAAACATTCTTTCCATCAAAAAATAAATATTGTCAATGTTAACAATGATGAAGTAAGGATCGAGCATGGAAAATCTACACAGGAAGCGGGAAGTTTAGCCTTTAAAGCACTTGAACTGGCGGTTGATGACCTGAAAAATCATAAGATACATGCTGTGGTTACTGCACCGATTAACAAATCAAATATTCAATCCGAATCATTTGATTTTCCGGGTCACACTGAATATTTTACACAGAGATTAGACAGCAAATCGCTGATGCTGATGGTTAACGACAATCTTCGGATTGGTGTAGTTACTGGTCATATTCCTTTGAAAAATGTATCCGAAAGTATTAATGAATCACTCATTTCTGAAAAGATTGAGATATTGCATCAATCATTGATTAAAGATTTCGGAATTGAAAAACCAAAAATCGCCATATTGGGATTAAACCCGCATGCTGGCGATCACGGACTGATCGGCGATGAAGATGACCATATCATTCATCCTGCTATTATAAAAGCTAAAAAACATGGGAAACTGGTTTATGGTCCATTTTCTGCAGATGGATTTTTCGGCTCGGATGAATATTCAAAATACGATGCCATACTGGCCATGTATCACGACCAGGGACTCATCCCGTTTAAAACACTTGCGTTTGAAGGTGGCGTAAACTATACTGCCGGCTTGCCTTTTGTCCGTACTTCGCCGGCTCATGGAACTGCCTACGAAAAAGCCGGGAAAAATATTGCTTCGCCAGTTGCTATGCGTCAGGCCATTTACCTTGCCCTCGATATTTATCGTAAACGGAAAGCATACTATGAAATGAATAAAGATCCGCTTGGCTCGCGACTTAGCAGTGATTTTATTAATGACAGGCATTCAGGGGAACACGAAGCTTTAAAAGAGGTTCAGGACTAATTTAGCATAACACAATATTCCTGTTCACTATCGTTAAGTACAAAGAAACACCCGATTAATGATCCACAAAGCATATACCGGCAGTGAGATAGCCAGCATACTGAAAGCCAGTCTCATATCTTCGAAACCGGAGGATATCAGCGTTAAAGATATTTTAATCGACAGTCGCCGGCTGATCACCCCTGAACAATGTATGTTCTTTGCCCTGGTATCCGACAGGAATGACGGGCATAAATATATCCCGGGCCTGTTTAAAAAGGGGGTAAAGGTATTTGTCGTATCAAAGCTTACGAAAGAATTAAAAGAACTAAAGGACGCTCATTTTTTCAAGGTTGATAATACACTTGATGCACTTCAAACACTGGCAGCATGGCATAGGAGCCAGTTTGATATTCCCGTAATTGGTATTACTGGCAGCAATGGAAAAACGATCATTAAAGAATGGTTGTACCAGTTAATGAATGAGGACAAAAAAATTGTTCGCAGCCCAAAGAGTTACAATTCACAGATCGGTGTGCCGCTTTCGGTGTGGCAAATTAATAAGCAGCATGAGCTGGCCATTATTGAAGCCGGAATTTCAGAACCGGATGAGATGGATAACCTCCGGCCAATTATAAGGCCGACAATAGGGATTTTTACAAATATCGGACAGGCGCACGATGAAAATTTCATCAATACCAATCAAAAAACAGGCGAAAAGCTTAAACTGTTTACCAAAGTTAAAACGCTGATTTACAATGCTGACAGGAAAGATATACAGGGGGTTATTATTAAATCGGAGATCCTGGGCAACATCAATTCGTTTTGCTGGGGAAAGCATGAATCCTGCGATCTGCAAATCCTGGATGTTAAGCACAGCAAAAAGCAAAGCAGCGTTCAGGCCAAATATCAGGGTACAGAAATAGAAATTCAAATCCCGTTT
This sequence comes from Chlorobiota bacterium, assembly GCA_030596395.1. Classification (GTDB taxonomy): domain Bacteria; phylum Bacteroidota; class Bacteroidia; order Bacteroidales; family F082; genus JAADID01. The sequence continues at coordinate 13,050 of JAUVKF010000051.1, forward strand.
TCTGATGAGGCTTCCATTGAAAACGCAATCCATTGCTGGGCCACTATGCTTTACCTTGGTTATGATCAACGCACCATTGCCAAAAGAATGCTTTCGTTAGTAACCATCGCCATGCGGCTTGAACTGAAGGAGGGGATTAACAATTGTACAATTATAAACGACTCATACAATTCTGATTTTAACTCACTCAGTATTGCGCTTGATTTTCTCAACCAGCAGAAACAGCACAGGAACAATTTGATCATTTTGTCCGACATCCTTCAAAGTGGCCGTAACGAAGTGGACTTGTATTCGGAAGTTTCTTCATTGCTGGAGAAAAAGAAAGTTGATGAGATCATAGGAATCGGGCCGGCCATCAGCAGACAGAAAGATAAGTTTTCAATTAGAAAAACTTTTTTTGAAAGCACGGCAAAGTTTCTCTCAGGATATGCTTTCGGTAACTTTAATAACCAATCCATCTTGCTAAAGGGTGCCCGCGTTTTTGAGTTTGAACAAATCAACAGGCGATTGCAACAAAAAGTACACGAAACTGTGCTTGAAATCAACCTCGATGCCATTGTAAACAATCTGAATTACTTCCGTTCAAAACTGGCTCCAAATGTGAAGATCATGGCCATGGTCAAAGCTTTTTCGTATGGCAGTGGAGGTTTTGAAGTGGCCAACATCCTGCAATTTCATCATGTCGATTATCTGGCTGTTGCTTACGCAGATGAAGGGGTCGAATTAAGAAAAGCGGGTATCAATTTGCCCATCATGGTAATGAATGCCGAAGAGTATGCTTTTGACACCATGATCAAACACCAGCTTGAACCTGAAATATTTAGTTTCAGGTCATTATCGCTATTAGAGAAAGCAATACAACAAAATGCTATTCCGCAAAACAAACCGGTTAAAGTGCATATAAAACTTGATACCGGTATGAACAGGCTTGGCTTTGCAGAGGATGAAATTGACAGGCTGATTAAGAAACTGAAAAAAAATCAGCTGATCTTTGTTCAGTCTGTATTCTCACACCTGGTAGCAAGTGAAAATCCTGCATTTGATGAATTTAGCAGGGAGCAAATAAACCGCTTTGATGTAACGGCTTCTAAAATTGTCGAATCATTTGATCATGAAGTCCTGAAACACATTTTAAATTCCGCCGGCATCAGTCGTTTCCCGGAAGCACAGTTTAGCATGGCCCGCCTGGGTATTAGTTTATATGGGATTGAATCAGCAACGGAAGATCATGGTAAACTATTTAATGTCACTCGTTTACGATCAGTTGTCGCACAAACCAGGTCGATAAAAAAAGGTGAATCGGTTGGCTATAACCGGAGTTTTATTGCTAACAGAGATATGCAGATTGGAATTGTATCAATTGGCTATGCCGATGGATTAATGCATAACCTGGGTAATGGAAGGATTTCATTATTTGTTAATGATAAGCCAGCGCCTGTTATTGGCGATATTTGTATGGATATGTGCATGATTGACCTTACGGATATTGATGCCAAAGAAGGTGATGATGTGATTGTATTTGATGGTGAGCATTCTGTGAGCAGGATTGCCGAAGCGGCAGGAACCATTCACTATGAAATACTAAGCCGGATATCGAGAAGGGTGAAAAGGGTTTATTATCACGAATAGTTCAATCAGCTTAAGCAAACATGGGATGGAGTAGTTCAATCCCGTTCACGTATTTCGAACTTTTTGTAAGCCTGAATGGAATACGGTTGGTAACAGATGGGGCAATATCATCAAATTCCCTGTTGTATTTAAGTTCAACAATGACATTTGAAGATTGATGGTTTTCGAAAAATGTATTGTTGTTTGCTCCTATTGCATAATAACCCAGTTCATTATCGAGTGTTATCCTGAAATTATTATCAAAACTGCTGAAATATTTCCTTTTGTACCTGTTGAGTAAAGCAGGTTTAAGGTGGTTCAATAATTCTTCGGCCCAAAATGGCAGTTCAGAATTTCTAAAAACTTCAAGTAAAGTATCATAAGTAAAGTTATGATCAATAGTGAATGGTTTTAAGCGGTATGAAATTTTATCACCAAGCATACCTTCACGTACTTTAAATTCAAGCACTGGTTTTTCGATAAAACCTAATTGTTCTCCATACCACCTGATACGTGCCTTTTTCCTGCTCCCTTTTCCTGATACATTGTCATGAAAGAAATCCAATTCCCTGGAATCAAGATAAACGTTGTTAATATACCGGGGATAAAAAATTGGGCTAAATGCAATAGGGTGTGCACGTAACTGCTGCTCAATCAGGTGATAGTGCATATCGGTAACCAGGAATTTGCGTTCGTACCGGCTTTTGTCCTCGTTAAATGGTGGAAAGAACATGACTACTAAGGAAATTAAAATGACTTGCTTTCAACAAAGGAAACCTTCACTGTGTCACCAAATTTTTCAACCTTCTTTTTGAATTGCCCCAGCATTTCAGCTTTTGGAGAATCTACTACGAAAGATGCCTCTATAAATTCTCCGTTTTCATCATATCTTTTCAAATAGTATTTGCCAAATACTTCTTTCACTATCGACAATACATCTTCCAGGCTTGCCTGACCCGATTTAGCTGTAAAATTCAGGTAAAGGTTTTGATGTGGTAACCTCTTGAATTTCAAAAAGTGCCTTGACCACAAAATTACCATGGCAATGGTAAAAGCCACGACAACAATAATAGTTTGGTTGGCCCCCAGGCCAAGACCAAGTGCAATAGCTAAAAACAAATAAGCCAGCTCCTCCGGCTCTTTTATGGCAGCCCTGAACCTGACAATTGACAATGCCCCAACAAGGCCGAGCGAAAGAGCAAGTGATGATTTTACAATGGAGATGATCAACATCGTTGTAAAGGCAATCAAAAGGAAAACGCCTGCAAATTGCTTTCTGTTCGAAATCGTTCGGGCGCACTTGATATAAGTGTATTCGAGGATAATGGATAAAATGATGATTACGGCTGAATTAATCAGAAAATCCGTTACCGATATCTGTTGTTCCTGTGTGATCAGAAATTTTTGAAATAAATTCCACCTGTTATCCATTTGGCTTACTTTTTAATTGTGTTCTATTTTGCGGCTGCAAAGATAGAAAAATCCAATATTTCAGAAATTAAATAACACGATAACACTTACTTACTGAGGTTAAAACAGGCAATTACTGATACAAATCAAGGGATAAATTATGCCAAACTTTGATAAAAAATGCCGGTTGGTACGAGGTAGGTGTTGTGGGTCAATGAGTTATGACAGTAAATTGTTAATGGTTATAGGTTAATGGTTAATAGGTATTTGTATCTCGTAACCCGTATCTGGTCAATGGTCAACCTCGCACCCCGTAACCCGCACCCCACAACCCGTTTAAAAAACGAATTGATAATCAGCTGGAAATTTTAACTCTTGATTCACGTTACCAATCCTACTTGTAAAAAATATCTGCCAGCTTTTTTTCTTTTCCTTTAATAATCAAGCCTTCATTATTTACTTTCGACCCTTTTTCGATTAACATATCGGTCTTAGAATTGATTAGTTCTGTGTTGTTTAACTCAATTGTTGCTGGCCCATACTCCGGTTTTTTTTGCAATAAAACCAACCCATAATTACAATCAATTATACTGGAATTGTTAATTTGAACCAGTGAAAGGTCTTTTGAGGCGATTCCGATATTAGCCTGGTGTATCGTTGTGCGCTCAACCAGTAATTTTGAATCTTCGCCTCCACTTATACCCTTATCATTGGTATTTTCAATTTTGGTGTCTCTTATTGTGATTTGGCTGCCTGAGAAATCAATGGCATCATTTCCAACATTAGAAAATGAAGAAAGATCAACCAAACCGGTACAAAAATCTGAATCAAAAGCATCTCCATAAATATGATCGAACGATGTCTTTTTAACAATGAACTCTGAACGGATCGTATTCAATGCATCCTCACATTGGTTTCGATAGAATTTGGTATTGGTAATTTCCACATCCGATTCATAAAAAGTTACAGCACCGGTCAGTGTCCAGCCCTTATAATCGAGGGTATTTAAATTTTCGAAAACAACATGATCAATTACCGATTTACCATCAGCCTGAAGTACGGTGAACCCATTTGCGGTAAAATCTGAGGAAGTAACTATAATGGGATCAGTAGATGTGCCTTTCATAACTATGGGAGAGTAAGAAATAAACATGGAATTCTCAACAAAATCCAGTCTGGTACCCGGCCCAAAATGTATCTTGTACCCTTTAGGAAAAATAACCGGGTAGTCGATACCGATGTCATCTGATTTAATGTAAATATCAATGCCATTAATCCTCTCAATGAGATTGCTATCATGGAGATTAACATTGGCAATAAGTTCTTGTTGTGATGTAATGCCTTCTGGTGATGGCCATGGATATATGGGAATGCTATATGTTTCAATTTGTCCGTCCAATATAAAAAACAGATTTTTAGACGAAGTGTCGGATGAAATGATCAATTCCCTGTTGGCACTACCATCATAAGCTTCAATCTCAGGTTCAGGATGCTGATAAAAATCAACATATTTATTTTTGCGTCCGGTTCCCAGAATCACTAGTTTACCTGGGAAAAAGTTTTCAATTTTAACGGTTACGCTATCACCGGCAACAGATTGGGTATATGCATGTACAAAAAACCTGGGAGTATCTTCATATATTTGCTCAGCTGTAAATTTGTTCTTTTTAATTTTGAAATGATGAGTTGTATCTGCTAATTTCGTAGCGATAAACTTTTTTAATTCGGGCAGATAGTTCCTGATTCCCTGTGCACTTTTATAATAAAAATCAGGATCAAAATGATAGTACGGGAATTCCATTTTGATCAGCGAATCATATTTATTTATTTGAGCCAACATTTTCTCCATGTTTTGAGCAATAAACTCCTCATTGCTGTACTCTTCCAGGTAGATGATATACCTATCAACAAATTTTCTGTTTTTGAACAGATCATAAAGCAGATAACTTTCCGGGTTAATCTCCCGGATGGCAGATAGCGACATATATGCCAAATTGCTTTTTAGATCAAAAGAATAACTTACATCAGATGAATAACAATCGAAGGTGATGGGTTCGAGTTTGCACAAAACCGGATTGAAGTACATTCGTTGGTTATGCCAGACCATGCCATGCCGTGTTTGTGTAATATCGAGCATTGCATAATAGGAGGCCAGTTTTTCCAAGTCAAAAATATCTTCCGGCGGTTTCAAATGATGTTTGTATTGATACATCAGTTTCTGTGCATTCAGAAATTGATTGTATAGTACCAGATCAGAAGTCGTTCGGCCCACCTTGAATGGTTTCGCAACTGAGGCTTCATAATAAGGTAATACCGGCCAATCTCCGGATTGTTTACCCATTTTCTGAACCTGCCAAAAAGCATCTTCTGTAAATTTAACGATTGGACCTTCCCGACGGTTCCTGTTTTCGAGCAACTGTTTTTCAAAATGTTCTTCCCATGCATACAGGCCTTTTGATTCATCGTTAACACTAAGTGGTATAAACCCGTAGCGGGTTGTTAATACGTCAGCTTCAGTAAAAAATTGATGTGCTATCCATTCAAGTATGAATTCGCGAGATGCAGGGGTTTGAACTGAAAAGGTCCTTAATCTGTTCCATGAATAGTTTTTACGCATTTTTATCCGGTACGACCATTTATCTCCTCGCAGGTGGTCAAGCCAATCACCTTTTAGCCTGATCCTCGCTTTCATCATTTTATCATCACCAAAAACAATAGCCTTCACCCAGTCATTATCTGAAGTTTGGAGCACGCCATAATTGAATGCCTGCTTTCTTTTTTCGTAAATTTTAAGATAATCGGTTGTATCAAAATATATGTTAAGCGGTTCTTCTTCGAAGCTGGGATACTGTTTTTTGGCAAGACGTTCGATCTTAAAATCGTCAAAATATACGGTATCCGATCCATTATTCCAGGCATAGAAAACAAGTTTATCCCTGAAAAACCCCGGAGGCGTATATACATCCAATTCAAGTCTTTCCCATCCTTTATCATCAATTTCAATTGGTTTTGATGTAGCCAGGTAAAGTTCTTTTGCATTTTTACCGGCAGCAACAATTGCCCCTTTTCCATCCTTCGATTTTCTCCAGACACTGATCCTGAAATACCAGTCAGGGCCAGCTTTCTTTATTGTATAACCGAATGCAAATGCTTTGTTTCCAGGCAGTGTAAATACAGAATGATTACCACTGAACGATTCGTTTTTGGTTTGCTTCTTCCCACCATCAAAAAAAACCGAAGAGTCATTTGCAGCAATAAATTTGTCACCTTTTTTATTTAAAATTTCAGCATCACAATGAAGCATTGTGCCAATGGGAAACTCTTCAACTCTGGTGCATGCCAGTACGATATAACTCAAAAGGAGAAATATAATATATTGTTTAGCTGTCAGAAATCTTTGCATCACATATTTAAGATTGCCACAAAATTAAAAGATTACCATGAATATTTTGTATATGTATATCCTTCAGGGCTGATTAATAATGGCAATTTAACGCCATACAAAGGGATTAATTCGATGGTAACTTCACCATTGTCAGGAACATTTATTATCAGAAAATTATCCCCATAACCTTCACCCATTCCACTGGATAAAAGTGAAATATTTCCATAATGATCATACATAAAATTATCACTCCAGTTTGCTGCACCAAAATCACCCGCAAACATGAATACCTGATTGACCAAACCAGAGAAGAGTGGTTCTACTTCACTCCAGAAATTTATTGTATCGGCACGTCCTTCAAATGAATTAGGCTTGAAATTTTTGTACTTATTATCTTTTTCCCACCATAATAGTTGATGAAAGAATACAAATATATGTTCAGCTTTATCTGCTTTTGAGTTTAGAACATCCTTTAAAAAATCCAATTGATCACCTGAAATATTCCACTGATCAATATTAGGGTCTAGGATAATAAACAGGTCTTCTTTGTATGTAAAATCGAAATATGTATTACCGTATCTACTTTCATACAATTCACGATCAGTCATATCATGATTACCTACAGCAAAATAAACAGTAGCATTTAAATAGTTCAACACGCTATCTACTTCGTCCCAATCTTTAACAGTACCTTGTTTGACAATATCACCTGTTAAAAAACCTAATTCAATTCCTCTATCATTAAGCATGTCAAACTTATCCTGGAAAGGAGGGTGTAAACCAATGTTATCTACTCCGGCCTTGCCGTAAGTGTGACCCGCAACGAAAAACGAATAGCTTATCGATACTGGGATTGGTGGATCTTGAGTCATCGTGCACGATGAAAACAGTAGTGAGATCAAAAGGATCAATAAAAAAAGAGGATGTCTTAAGTGAAATAATATACAACGCATTATGATGATAAGTTTGAAATGAATGATCACATGATTAACCAAAACAAAGAAAATTCAAAAATAGTTTATTTGGTTATTGAAATAGTTTTGATAAATTGATTATTAGTACGTTTTTGCTTTTCTTATCTTTGCCGACTTCAAATCCCTGTTTAAAAAATGAAAAAGGTTTTATCTATTCTGATCCCTGCTTACAATGAAGCTAATACAATCCACTTGATACTGGACAAAGTGCTGGATGTGAAATTGGTCGGTGGCTTCCAAAAAGAGATTATCATTGTTAATGACTTTTCTACAGATGACACGAAAGCAGTAATTGAAAAATATATTGCTGATCATTCCGGTCATGACATCATACTTTATGAACAGCCTAAGAACATTGGGAAAGGTGCAGCGCTTCATCGTGGTATTAAGGAGGCAAAAGGAGAATATCTCATCATACAGGATGCTGATCTTGAATACGATCCTCAAGAATATAACCTTTTGCTTAAACCGGTTATTAATGGTTTTGCTGATGTAGTTTACGGCTCACGTTTTATGGGAGGTAACCCACATCGCATTTTATTCTTCTGGCATTCCCTTGGCAACCAATTTTTAACATTCATATCAAACATGTTCACAAACCTGAACCTTTCCGATATGGAGACCTGCTATAAGCTTTTTAAGACCGATATGATAAAAAGTTTGAACCTGAAAGAAAACAGGTTTGGTTTTGAACCGGAGGTTACTGCAAAAGTTTCCCGTATAAAAAATATCAGGATCTATGAAGTGGGGATATCCTACTATGGGAGGACCTACGAAGAGGGAAAAAAGATTGGATGGAAAGATGGCATGCGAGCGATTTATTGTATCTTGAAATACAATATTTTCGATAAAAAATCCTAACTGATAGATTACTTAGTTACTACCATAACAAATTGCACCCAAGTCAAGGCAGTTTACATTATATTTTTTTCGAACACCTGAATCGCCTTTACCAATACAAGGTGATTTTTCGTTAAGCCTGAAGTTCTTCCTTTCTGGAGCAATAAACAATGGGTTTGAGTTAATGTTTCTTTCTCCTTGCAACAATTGTCGATCACTGAGACAATAACTGAAGTTAATTGTTGAATTTTCATTGTTCAGGAAATCATCATTGACCGATTTTGAAAATATTGAATTGATCACTTCAATCCGATTAGGATCATAATTTGAACCATAGTGTTCAACCATACAACCTACTCCATAAGTATTCTTGTAAAATGTATTGTTTACTAATGTGGCACTTGAACCTCCTTTAACAACTACACCTTTATAACAATTGACAAAAATATTTTTGCAGATTAAAATGTCTTTACTTGGCCCATATTTGTCATTACCGGTTTCAATACCAAAATCACGAATATTCTCAAAATAATTGTTTTCAATTAATATGGCTCTGCATCCATTCAGATCAATACCATCACCTAACTCCTGTTGAATATCAAAAAATATGTTGTTCCTGATTATTCCGTTTTGATGTACGTTTAAATATTCAACTGCATCCGGAACCCCGTGAAATTCACAATTTTCAACAATAGTTGAATTTTCTTTTGTTTTATGGATCAGAATCCCTTCCCCTGTATGATTACTCTCAAAATATGAATCATTAACACGAATACTCCCCCTGAATAACCTGATCAGGGCATCAAATTGTTCAAGCAGAAAAGTATTGTAGACACTACAATTACTTATTCTCACATTAGCATCTTCAGCATAAACCAATCCATTCCTGATTACAGCTCCCTCAATTATGCAACTGTCATCGGGCTGAAGGATTTTGATTCCGCCCCACAAACTATCAGCCTTGTATGGCCTGAGGATTACTTGATTAAAAGCATTTCCTTGTATATGAATACTTCCGTTGATAAGGATTTTGGTGCTATCATGAAAAACCAATTCACTACCAGGCAAAACTACAAGTTTAAATGCAGAATCAATAATAACATCCTCCTTAATATGATACGGTGAATCCGATTTGCTAAATACGATTTCATTTGCAGCAGCTGCATATTCTTCCTCATAAACACAAGAATAACAGGCAACTAACATGAGAAAAGGCAGTGTAAAAACATTCTTAATCAACCTCATTTTATTTCTATGATGGCTCAAAATTAAGAAGTTTTACCTGGTTGTTTAAATTACCTACCATATAAAGTAAACCTTATAAGTCAGATAAATTTTCCCATTTTTGCAAAACAGTCTTAAAAACTTCGTTTGGCAGAATGAATTTCGATTATAACGCTTTTATTGATCAATATTTATTTATCCTTTATTTGGGCATACTGCTTGTTGGAGCCAGTATTGTTTTATTCGAAATCCAGTCAAAAAAAACAACTTCGGTTTTATTACTTATTCTGGGTGCTTTGGCTTTGAGGGTTTTTGTTGCTCTTATCGACCCTTTTTTACATATGTGGGACGAACAGATTCATGCGTTGGTGGCCAAAAATATAATGGATAATCCCTTCAAACCAACTTTTTTCACCGACCCAATACTGTCATATAATTATAAGAACTGGTCAGGTAATCACATCTGGGTACACAAGCAACCTCTCTTTTTATGGCAGATTGCCCTTAGTTTTAAACTTTTCGGCATAAACGAATTTACCCTACGACTGCCCAGCATCATAATGTCAACACTAACAGTCGTCTTTATTTATAGAATAGGTAAAATTGCTTACAGCCAACGTGCTGGTTTTTATGGTGGTGTGTTGTTTGCAGGCTCAAATTATATTATTGAACTTACTTCGGGCAGGATGCCCACTGATCATAACGATATTGCCTTTTTGTTTTATATAACAGCGAGCATTTGGGCATGGTTTGAATATTCTAAATCGAGAAGTAAATACTGGATACTCATTATAGGATTATTCTCAGGCTTTGCAATTCTTGTTAAATGGCTGACTGGATTACTGGTTTATTCCGGTTGGTTCTTCGCAATTATTCTTCAAAGAGAATGGAGACATGATCGCGGATATTATATCGATTTATTAAAAAGTCTTTTTGTTACCGCGATTGTTGCCCTTCCGTGGCAGATATATATCCTGATCAGGTTTCCATTAGAAAGCAAGTTTGAGTATGCTTTTAATTCACTTCACTTTTTTGAATCGCTTGAAAACCACGGTGGTACATGGCTTTATCATTTTGAGACGATTAAAGAAATTTATGGTTTTGGGTTTATTTACATTATCATCGCAGCTTTGATTATCTTCTGCCTGATAAGAATTAACAATGGCTATAAGACAGTGTTATTGACATGGGTATTGGTAGTATATGTATTCTTTACATTGGCTGCAACCAAAATGACCGGGTTTACAATTATTGTATCTCCTTTGCTTTACCTCATTATTGGTATTGCAGTTGCGTTTCTAACAAACAAATTAAGAGACCTGCTGAGTGAAGTGAACTTGAAAAAATGGCTACCAGGATTGCTTTCAATTTCTATTGTATTCTTTATGTTTTCTTATTTTCTCAATCACAATAAGTTATTACTTGAAAACACGCCATACTGGAAAAATATCTATGCGAATAAAATACGTACAACACTTTTTTACAAAGAACTCAAAACCATGTTCACGGAAGGTGATTATTTCTTCTTCAACACATTACCTTACGACCATGCGAAAGTGATGTTTTATAGTGGATACAGGACAAGAAGTTTTATCCCATCTGAGAAAGACATTGAAAAGTTAAAAGAATATACAATTAAGATAGTGGTTTTCGATAACGGAAGATTGCCTGACTATGTCATAAATGATAAAGAAATAGCAAAAGTTAAATCAGTAGTCTGGATGAAGGAATATCAGGGTATGCCCGAAATTTATTATTAATCCCTACGTAATTCCCTTAATTTTCTACGAAAAACTCCCAAAACCCCTTATTTAGAATAATACTACCTTTCTTTTTCAGTAATATTGATGTCAATAAATTATTGGTGTTTAAACTAAATTTTTTCAAACATGTCAAATGCATACGAACAAAAATTAAATGACTTCATGGCGAAAGTCATTGCTAAGAACCCGAGTGAAGTTGAATTTCATCAGGCGGTTCACGAAGTAGTGGAAACTATCATTCCATTCATCGAAGAAAATCCACAGTACAAAGAAGCAAAAATATTAGAACGCATCGTTGAACCTGAAAGGGTGATATTATTCCGTGTACCCTGGCTGGATGACAAAGGTGATGTCCAGGTAAACCGTGGGTTCCGTATTGAAATGAACAGCGCAATTGGTCCTTACAAAGGTGGCTTGCGTTTTCACCCGACTGTTAACCTTGGAATCCTAAAATTCCTTGCTTTTGAGCAGGTGTTTAAAAATTCATTAACCACACTCCCGATGGGTGGTGGTAAAGGTGGTTCCGATTTCGATCCAAAAGGTAAGTCAGATAACGAAGTGATGCGATTCACCCAAAGTTTTATGAGTGAATTATTCCGCCATATCGGTGCAAACACCGACGTACCTGCCGGTGATATTGGCGTTGGTGGTCGTGAAATAGGTTTCCTCTTCGGACAATACAAAAGATTAAGGAACGAATTTGTTGGTGTTTTAACTGGTAAAGGAAGAGAGTGGGGCGGCTCACTTATTCGTCCTGAAGCAACAGGTTACGGTACCGTTTATTTTGCTGAAGAAATGCTTAAAACACGCGGCGACAGCATGAAAGGCAAAATCTGTACAGTTTCCGGTTCAGGTAATGTTGCACAATATGCTGTTGAAAAAGCAACTGAATTTGGTGCAAAATGTGTTACCCTTTCCGATTCGTCAGGATTTATTTATGACCCGGATGGTATCGATGCCGAAAAACTGGCTTACGTAATGGAATTGAAAAACATTAAACGTGGCCGTATTAAAGAATACGCCGAAAAGTATGGTTGCGAATACCACGAAGGCAAACGTCCATGGGTTATCAAATGTGATGTTGCCATGCCATGTGCTACCCAGAATGAGGTGAATGAAGATGAAGCCAGGGAATTGATCAAAAACGGTTGTTTTGTAGTATCAGAAGGCGCTAACATGCCATCGTATCCTGAGGCCATTGAGGTTTACCAGAATGCAAAAATCCTTTACGGATTAGGTAAAGCAGCCAATGCCGGTGGTGTTGCCGTATCAGGTCTGGAAATGAGCCAGAACTCACTTCGTTTAAGCTGGACACGTGAAGAAGTTGATGCACGTTTACATCAAATTATGAAAGACATCCATGCTACTTGTGTTAAATTTGGCAAGGATGGTGATTACATCGATTACGTTAAAGGAGCTAACATTGGTGGTTTTGTAAAAATTGCAGATGCGATGCTTGCTCAGGGAGTAGTTTAGTTTTTTCATCATATAAATTTAGGAAAAGAGCTGCCTTCGGGCAGCTTTTTTTATTTACTGCTAATCATTACTTTTGACGATTCTTTAGTTATTGTACCTCTTTTTTAAAGACCAGGCTTTAATGATTAAACAATTAATCAGAAAAATATTAATTGGGCTCCGAATCGACCTCACAAAAAATATTTATTACGACAGGCTTACTTTAAAAATTCTTGACAAAGTGGTAAAACACGATTCAAATTGTATTGATATTGGTTGCCACAAAGGTGAAATAATGGAGGAGATACTCAAAAGGTCTCCCGGGGGAACACACCTGGCATTTGAACCTATTCCATTTTTATTCCAACAACTGAAAAAGAAATTTCAAGATAATAATGTACAGGTTTTTGATATTGCCCTCAGCAAAAGTACCGGCGAAACAACTTTTAATTACGTTGTAAATGCACCCGCTTACAGCGGTATAAAACAAAGGCAATACAATGTGAAAGAGCCTAAAATTGAGAAGCTAACTGTTAAGCTCGAAATGCTTGATCATGTTTTACCAAAAAGCTACAAACCTGACTTTATCAAACTGGATGTTGAGGGAGCTGAATTTGATGTACTGAAAGGAGCTGAGCAAACGCTTAAAAAATATTCTCCTGTCATTATTTTTGAATTTGGATTAGGAGCCAGCGATCATTATGATGTTGACCCATTGGAATTTTACCGGTTTTTATCTTCAAACTGCCATTACCAGATATTTTTACTGAATACCTTCCTGAAAAACCAACATCCGCTCAAAGAAGAACAATTTTTGAATATTTACGAAAACAAGCTCGAGTATTACTTTATTGCCGCACCAAAAGTAAGTAACTGAGACCTTTGCAAAAACTCAAAAACCTGTCATTCTGATCCGTCAGTTAACGGAGAAGAATCTTTATGTTCTGATTATATTAACTATATAAAAATCTTCTCACTTCGTTCAGGATGACAAAAGCAGGTGTTTTGCATAGGTCTCAAACTGGTTGATGGGGGAATTGTATTACTATAATTATTGTTCCATCATTTCCGGATTGTCGCGGCATGCTATCACATAAGCCTACCTAAAAATGCCTCACAATTAAACTGTTATTTTTTGTTGGCAGATAACTGCCGACTGCGAATTGGAGACTGCCGACTGTTAAAATCACTTCTCATAATAAGAAAGCGGTTTCAAAACTTTATCAAAT
>JAUVKF010000072.1 GCA_030596395.1 Chlorobiota bacterium
CCAGTCTTGTTATTAACATTATCGTTCGTTATCAACAAAGAAAAGAAAAAGTAACAAAAAGAAAAGAAAATCAGCACATTACAAGCTTTTAAAGAAGTAATCAAGTTTTCCTTGTTAATAATTGACAAATCTAAAGGCTAACTCCAAGTCGAGTTAGCGGGTCTGTGTGTTCCCATCGATATAAATCCGAAAACAGGGTATCTATCAGATCAAATGGTGTTTGTCAATTGAACAACGAATATTACTTCACCCAAACTGTTTTGATATTCACAAACTCCCTGATGCCAAAATGCGATAATTCCCTTCCATAACCCGATCTTTTTGTTCCACCAAATGGAAGCCGGGGATCGGACTTAGTCATACCATTAATGAAAACAGCACCGGCATCAATTTTTTTGGCCATATCTTCAGCCAGACTGATATTCTGTGTCCAGATACTGGCGCCCAGGCCATAGGGTGTATCGTTCGCAATACGTACGGCATCCCCGGCATCTTTTGCAGGTATTACCACCGAAACAGGTCCGAAGGTTTCATCATCATAAACGGGCATTCCTTTTATTACATTTGTCAGCAAGGTAGGGGTATAGAATGAATCATCAAGGCGTTTTCCTCCTGTGATCAATTTTGCACCCATATTTACTGATACGTTTACCTGCTTTTCAATTTGTTCAAGCAGGTCGGGGCGGGCCATTGGGCCCATATCGGTTTCTTCAAGCATAGGATCGCCCAATTGCAAGTTTTCAAGCAAGGATTTTTGTTCAGCAACGAAATCTTCAAAAATGGCCTCCTCAACGATAAATCGCTTAGCTGAAATACACACCTGGCCTGCATTCAACATCCGTGAACAAACCCCCGTTTTGCAGGCATTGTTGATCTCTGCATCAGCTAGAACTATATAAGGATCGGAACCACCCAATTCCATCACGCTTCTTTTCAAATACATACCTGCCTGAGATGCGACAATACTCCCTGCTTTTTGGCTTCCTGTTAGAGTTACACCCTGGATTAACGGATGGGCTATGATATTTTCTGATAATTCAACCGGAATGATCAGGTTTCGAAATGTGTTTTCAGGAAATCCGGCCTCAATAAATAATTGTTCAATAGCCATTGCACATCCCGTTACATTAGGCGCATGTTTTAAAACAACTGTATTACCGGCCATGATTGTTGGGACTGCAAAACGCAACACCTGCCAGAAAGGAAAATTCCAGGGCATGATGGCATAAATAACACCAAGTGGATCAAAGCGAATATAACTTTTGGTGCCATCAGATAGCACATCTTCATCTTCGAGCATACTTTCTGCATTATTAGCGTAATACTCACACAACCACACACATTTGTCAATTTCAGCTTTCGACTCACGGAATATTTTACCCATTTCTGAAGTAATGAGTGTTGCCAATGCATCTCTTTTTCTGCGGAGTAAATCAGCCAGTGCCTGCATGTATTTAGCCCGGGTTTTGACATCAAGGTTCTTCCAGGATGAAAATGAAATATGGGCCTTTTCGACGATCTGGACAACCTGAATCAGCTTGTGTTCGGTGTGGGTTGCAATTACCTGATTGGTATAAGGGTTAATGGATTGCATAGGCTAATAATATGAATACAAAATTAGGATAATTGACAGATAAGATAGGTTTGACAAAGTTAGTTTGTCAATTTGTTTAAGGGGTATGAAATATCAAGGGATTTATTTATAAAATAATGTTTCAATCACCTCAATCCCAGCATCCTCTAAAGTTTTAACAGCATTTTGAGCATCAAAACCGTTGTTATATTCGCCCGAGAAGACAAAATATTTTCCGGATTTAGAATCTAGTCCGAAATAAGCGTCCTGTCCTTTAACCATGTTGCCAAATACTTTTTCTTTGGCTTCTTCTTTGGTATTTGTTTTAGCCAGGATTACATAAATTCTTCCTAATGTTAATTCCCTTTCATATGATGTGCTACCTCCACCCATATCAAAGTCTGGTTCTGCATCTTTCTGTATCCGGTCGTCGGTGTTTTCGTATATTTTCCCATCAAGTACTTTGATTTTCAATGGTTCACTTGCTGATTTTGCCGGTTTGGCCTGCTTGAAATTGATCTTTCTCGTTTTTTCAACTATATTGAAAACTACAGGTGTATTACCTGGATCGGGTACCTTTTTTGGAATATCATTTTGCAGTATCCTGTATTTACCGCCAAAAATATTATTTAATCTAATATAATAAATTGTATCGCCCGGAGCAAATAAGGTAAAGCTCCCATCCTTCACAGTAAATGATGAATAACTGTTTCCAGCCTGATTATAGGCTGTTACTTTGATATTTTCAAGATTCAGGGGAGTTTCACCAGAATATTTTGTTTTATCAACTTCTATCCTGCCAACTATCTTGTTTGCTTTCTGGAAAGGAATAAAGTAAGTTGTATTCTTTATCAGTTCCACGTACTCGTGTTCTTCGCTCACATAAAAATATTCCTGCATATTACCAAGTGGTTCAACCCCTACATCGTAAAATCCCTTTGGGATACGGTTAAAGATCACATTTCCCTTCTCATTGGTTAACAGGGAAATATCTATTGGAAGACTTTCGTGTAGAGCGGCTTCCTCAATCAGTTTAAGGCGCACTTTGACCATTTCAATGCCTTCTTCAAATTTATCTTTTCTTCCATTATTATTTTCATCCTTAAAACAAATCACTTTCAGACGTCGCAGATTTTTTTCTTTGTTATAAATATCGGACTTCCCCCATTTTTTCCTGAGGCCTATTTCAGTATAATAAACTGAATTTTGCAAATCGTATTCTTCAGTTTTCTGTTGAAAATAGGTGTAGCTGCCTCTAAGTTTCAAATACCAGTTTCTGGCCAGATAAATTTCAGCCAGCGGGCCAATATTGGCAAATGTATAATTCAGGTCAAACCGGTAAGTAAAGTTTGTATATACCTGAAGATTAATGCGCCCATTGCCGTATGAATGTAGGATGTATGGTGAAACGATAAAACCGTTGTAGTTCATGTCGGTAGCATATTGGTATAGACCTCTGGTAACCAAAGGGCCGTAATTGTAATTCACCCGGATGCCATATCCGTTGTGGCTGTAATCGGCTGTCACATGAATATCGAGTTTGGTTTCTTTTATTGTACTGTAGCCATCGTACTGTATATCCCGAATCCCTGCTGTGACATCAAGATGAATACTTTTCAGAATCACTGACCGCATCTCAATCAGGTATTTTGTCAGATTATAGGTTTCAAATTTTCCATTACTGAGCATTGGCCGGCTTGACTCATACAATTCGAAACTCGGTCCGATATTATAAGTGAACTGAGGATATTCATTGGAGTTAAACAGGATATTGGCATAGGCATCATGAAGAAAAACCTCAGGTAATTTTTCTCCTAAAAGGTTGTAATCGTTAAATTTCCTCCGGATGTCGTAGACAGTGGAACTAAAATAATTAAAAGGGCTGTTCATTTTAAAAGTAAAATTACCGCCGAAACCCAACAATCCCATTTGGTTTCCTGGTATTTTTGGTGAACCATAGGAGTTTTTTAGCTGGTAATAGAATCTGGAACCGATTCTGCCCGTATAGCGAATGTCCCAGGCTACACCTTGAAGTACATACCGGTTGGTTAAATAATGATCTTCCCGGTAGGCATTTGCCATTACTGAAATGTAATTCTCCTTGAACAAGGGTATAATCGGTGCTCCGGCTAAGATAGTTGTTGAATTCATCTTTCTTAGTCCATCATAATTATAAGCAACCGAAGCGAAGGCCTTGTATTTGTCATTGTCAAACTTATAGCCAATTGCTCCACTGGTAATAGGATCAATAAAGTCCTGGCTGGCATAGCCTTCAAGTCTGCTTTCCGGGCTGACATTACCGGAATACCCTAACATGATGGCATTACGGCTATATATGTTTCGACCCAACGGTGACCCAAAAGAACCGATGCCTGCACTTATACCTTTCCAGTTATATAAAAACCGGTAGTTGCTATATTCCAAAAATTTTGCGGTTTCGGTCAGGTTGTAATTTGAAAAATAGTATTGCAGCGAGCTCTCATTTTTGTATCTGGAAAACCCCCGGGCGCTAATGTAAGGGTTTATTTCTTTAGCAAAATCATTGGTTCGGATACCTCCTTCGATGGAGTTGGGGAGGGTGTAATCAGCAAAAAACGGGCTGTATTCATCGCTGTATCTTTCAATGGCTACTGCCCTGTAGATTTTTTTGTCAGCCGTAAAAGCATTCACATGCACTTTGCGAAAATCAAAAACACGGTCTTCCTCTGATTTATACTGGGCCCTGAATTTAATGACTGTATCACGGTCAGGACCGATAAAAATGTTTTGTTGTGACTCCAGGATGCGACCATCCGGGCTCGTTAGGTACAATTCGTTATCAGATTGAATTTCGAGGGATATCAATTCTGCAGTATTTCCTTTATTCTTTACCAGAACTTCAAACTCGGCCGTGTTTTTTCGTGGATAGAAAGTGACTTTGCTGTTGGGAATCTCAACATCCCAGCTGTGTACAATTTGTGGTTTAATTTGCAGGATTTGTTCAACCAGCGGATTATTGTCCATGTCAAAAGCCAGAAAACGCACCTTATAACTCTTCGAAGCATTTACTTTATTCGATGTCCTGATTCTGAAAGGGAGCATAATGCTGTCATGGGCAGGAACGAGCGTGTCGTGAAATGCAGTTGTGTATAAGGCAAAACCATCTGGCAGGTTTAAGACAGGTTTGATCCGGACATCTTCATCGCCATTGTTTGTCAGGCGCACCACATCAAAAACAAGTTCTCCGACATGGGCTTCCAGTTCCGGTTTTACAAAAAAGGCAGTCAGTGCCGCTTTTTTTCCGGTCTGTGCGTTGATCATCAGTGTTGACCACAGGATGATCACAATCAGTCCATATCGCATAATATTACGGATCATGTGGTGTGTGCAATTAATTGCCAGACCTTAATTACATGAAGCGCACAGGGTTTCGGAAAGTGTCAGGTGAACATTGACCTTAAACCGCTCATCAGATAAAAAATAATGGGAATAATTTTTCATACGCAAAGCATTGTTCTCGAACAACAGGCTCCAATGGATAATAAAAGAGTTCATGTCTCTGTCGCCCTTATTGTTACGACGTCCGTTGCTGAGTATTTGTGTCTGTTCGGGAGCCAGCTCTATTATTGTATCTTTGCTTATGTTCAGAATATTTGAAAATGATCCATTATCCCAGTTTGTTCCCAGGTTTTCAATGGTGTAACCAACAAATTCTACAGGTATCTTATATTCAGGGTGTTTAGTGCCTGTAAAATAAGCATGTTCGGCAGAAACGGATAAATTCCAATTGGTTGTTGATTCCACACTGAACATTACATCCTCGGGTTGTTTGGTAACATGATAAAGGTCATCATTCACCTCCATCAGCCCGAATTCAACTTTAACATCCGGGTTTACATTGAGTTGTAACATCGGCTGCAAAACTACGGTAGCATTTACTTCTCTGGGAATATCCTGTGCAAAGAGAGCATTTGCCATCATTACAACCGTTATAACAATCCATGTAATTCTATTTTTCATCTTTTTTTCCCGCACTGTAATCAGTGTCTTTTGTTGTTGATTTTTCCTGTTAATTTAAAAAAAAAAAAGGAAACACAGCACTCATACCATGTTTCCTTCTTTGTTTTGCATGAGGAATCACTTTACATCGTGTTTTTAGTTTGCCTGCAGCGTTAAAACAACAGTTGAAGTGTAAGTTCCAGTTGGGAAGTCACCCTGAGCTACGTGTTGCAGCATACTGGTACCGTTCATAGGTGCGTTCATCGTACCACATTCCCAGTTAATGGCGAACATGTTGTCAGTAGCATCACCTGCGTTACCTGTACCAACGTCTAACAGAACAGTTGCTGCGTTGGGCAATGCCAACGGGCTACCTACTGCTATATAAGCACATGCAACTTCAGCACCGATCGTGTAGTTACCGCCATTATCTGTACAGTAAACACCAACGTTTCCGGCCGGCATAACACCAGCTGCACCATCACTAAGGTCAGGTGAATGAATCGTGAGTTCCCAATCCTGGGTTGCGTCAATAGTGACGTCCGTAGTAGTACCTCCGTCAGGAGCTACCATTCCCGTATTCCACTCCGCAGGAGTGTCAAACGTAAAGGTAATAGCGGCGCCTGCTGTAACATTCAGGTCAAACACGTCAGTGAGGATTACTGTTAAAGCAACATTCTCAATTTCCTGTGCTTTTAAACCCATAGTTGCAAAAGTAAAAATCGCAACAAAAAGAATGATCAATTTTTTCATAACTTATAAAAATTAAATGTTTGTGAAGGGTTATACATGAAACAATTGAAAAGGTTGCATTTTTTAAGCTTGTTATTGAGAAAGAATGCATCAAGTAGAGAATGATGTCGTTAATAGTTTATTAACAATGCGAATCGAGGGTTGAGCTTAGGCCGTATGAATTAGCTTGTTAGCTTTTCGAAAGTTCCGAACTTTGGAAAAGTTTACCACTGGCTGCTGCCTCCACCATACGGAATTATTATGATTTCGATCCGCCAATAAATTGGTCGTCAGTAAATCCGATCGTCCCTGTCGGGACATTAGATGCAAACAACTGATTTGCTCTAATACTTCCAGGAAAAAGGTCTTCTGCTATCGGTGTCCAATTCAACGCTTTGTTAGTACCTTTATAGTACCTCCGCATACAGCTCCGTTATATATTATTATATGAGAAATGAGTCCACGTCTGAAAACTTTAGAAACAAAAAAATGCCACTAAGACACCAAAACTCAAAGAATCACAAGAAAAGAAGTACAGTGCTTTTGAATTAGTGTGCCTTTGTACCTTTGAGCCTTCGTAGCAAGAAAGTTACTTTTCGGAGCGGACTCAGAAATGAATTGTTCCTGAATAGAAATCAACAAAAAGCATCTCATTTCATTAATAGCGTTAAAATATTTGCTGTTTGCGCTATCATGAAGGGATAGAATGAAAACAAAGTCTGAAATTTTTCTCGGAGCGACTAACAATTGCTACACCAATTGATACTGTTTAAGGAGCAACAGATAAGGTAAGCACAACATTTAGGGTATATGTGTCGGCGGCAAGATTCTGGTCCAGCATCCGTTGCGGGTTCATATTTCCCCGGCGTGTTCCCATTTCCCAGTTCAGGGTGAACGAATTACGGATAGCATAGCCTTTATTTGTTCCGCTGCCAACAGTCATTAAGTTAACATCCATGCTGGACAGGGCAAGAGGGAGGAATTTGGCGTTGTTAGTGGTGTTACTGCCGTCATCAAGATTTGTTCCTGTTGACACGACAATTACACCAACATTATCAAGGTCTATAGTGTTAGCAGGGTTGCCTGTTCCGTAAAACATGATTTGGTCGGCCTTAAAATCCAGTTTCCAGTTGTATATCGAGCCTATGCGAATAAAAGTAGATTGTCCGCCACCCAGGATACCATCTTTGTATTTGTCCATCGTATCGAACGTAAATACAATGCTTTGACCCGAAAGGATATTGATGACAAGGTCGGGGTTGGGTGGAGGGATATCCTGTGCCTGAGCCCGGTGACCGGAAAACAGAAGGATAAGCATTGCAGCCAGTATGTTAATTTTCATTATACGCACAGAAACCCCCTTTTTTATTTAATCTTTCGCACCATTTGGTTATTGCTAAATTCTACCTCTTCTACCAGAATACCTTTTTCATTATATGCTTTGGAAATGCCATCCAATTGTCCTTCTTTTAAATTCAACTCCATTTTCACTTTTCCATCTTCGTAAAATTCTATCCACAGTCCTGTTTTCAGGTCATTTTCAAAATTTCCCTGTTGCTTTCTGTTACCGTTTTCATGATAAAAAAGCCATCTTCCTGTTGATTTTCCTGCAATAAAACTGCCTGTTTGTTTTAACTGGCTGTTTTCATGATATACATTCCATTTTCCAGTTGGTAAACCTTTAGCATAATTGCCTTCCATATATAATACGGAATCTGGGTAAAAAGTTTGCCATTTTCCGTATCTTTTTCCATCTACTACTTTTCCTTCTTCATAAAGAGCACCATTGGGGTGGAATTCCTGCCAAAGATCATTGGGTTTGCCATTGCTATAATTGGCTTTGATCATTAGTTCGCCATTTTCATGATAAGCCACATAGATGCCATCAATTTCATGGGCCTTGTAAGTATACGTTTCTTCAACCTGTCCGTTCTTATAATATGCCGTGTATTGATCAATAAAATAGAGGTTGTCAACGGTGGTCTTTTCCTGCAACTGGCCGTTATCATAATACTTTTCATAAACGCCATATTTCAGACTGTCAACGTACTCAAAGCGGTAATGTTTATTACCATTTGGCCAGTAGCCGGTAACCATTCCGTTTAACTTATTGTTTTTATAATATCTTGTTTCCCATAACTTACCGCTCCGGGTGTAAAATTTCATTTCTCCGGTAAGCGCATCATCTTTGTAATACCCTTCGTGATTAATGTTGCCATTTTCATAATAGTTAACAAAAGAACTGTTTCTTAAACCGTTTTTATAGGTTATTTTTCTTTTGACTACACCCGTGGGGAAGTATGTAGTCCAGAGGCTGTCCATTAAATTGTTATGGAAAAAACCGCTTTGCCAGGGTTTTCCATTGGTGTAATAATAAAAAGAGGGTCCTTCTTTTAGTGTATCACCATTTTTCAGAATAAAATGATACACATTTTTTTGGATATTTCGATCAGCATCATGAAAGATCGAATCTACCTGCAATGATTGTGTAAATCCCCATCCGTAAGAAAAACACAAAAGGAGAATAAAGATTTTTTTTTTTAACATAAGCTATTACAGTTGAATATCTATCTGAACACCTTCCAATTCGTCATTATAGCCGTAATCAAGTATCGCTGCTACAGAATAATTACCTGGCGGTAATTCTTTCTCCAGCAAATATTTTACGTTGTTGACAGATTCCGGTAACAAAGAGAACTCAATGGGATCGGAAGTAAATTCTTCCGCCGTAGCCACATTTGAAAATGTAAAGAAGACTTTGCAATTCAGGATTTTATCTCCAAGGTTGATTACTTTTGTTGAGAAGGTATGTTGGTTGTCGCTTCCTTTGGTATCTGTTAAACCTTCGATGGAAGCTTTGTATAAGGTATTGCTTTCCGGCGACTGATAAATTGGCAAAGCAATTCTTCCCGATATTTTTATACCCATCTGAATGTCTTTATCAACGGCAGCCGGACCGGTTTGTTCAACTGCTGATTGTACAAAAATGACCGACCATTTGGTAGAATTATCATTTTCAGGTATCAGGATAGTGACGTTTACTGTACCAGTTTCATTTGGTTGAAGTGTTACCAAAGGTGGAGAGACGGTAATCCAGTCTGAGCATGAACGGGCAATCGTTCCCGGTTTAAAGTATTTAACATCACCATTTTCATCAGTTAACCAATCGCTCAGGTTAAAGATAAAATTTTGTGGTGTTTTGCTTTTGTTTCGTACGTGCACTTGCAAGGTTTGTGATGTTCCCGGTTTGGCTGTAAAATTTAGTTTTGCCGGTGTAACTTCCAATTGTTGTGCATGTGCATATAAAAGAGGAAGTGTGAATAAGAGACCTAATAATACCCGGATGCCTGATCTTATCATAACAATTAAGTTTTTGGTTTGACCTGATTACTATTTATATCCCGAAAATACAAGATATTTAACATTAATTTAAGATAACTATTTTTGAATTGTTAACAGTTTGGGCAGTTCGTATCTGCACAATATAATAACCGGGTGTTTCATTAACTGTGAACGAGTCAACCTTACTGTTTGTCAAACGTTTAGAAAAAACAACTTGTCCGTGCATATTGTATAATAGTACTTCACCATTTAGGTCTTTTACACTGTTTTTAACAAGTATTACTTTATTTCTGTTAGAATAAACAGTAAAATAATTTTCAGGTTTTAAATTATTAATAATATCAGAGCCAGGATTGAAGTAAATTTTGAATCTTTCATCCTGGTTATTTGGGTCATGGTAAAACGTGTATTTGTTTTCCTGTGTAAGATTAATCATTTTGTTTTCAATAGCATCTCTCAGGTAAACCCTTGTGTCAGCATACAAGCTTGTCCTGTCAGAAATTTCAAGGGTATATATCCCAGCTTTAGCTGATTTAAAGTTTAACTGAACTTCAAGATCTTCTTCAATTTCCGAATAGGTATTACAAGCCATTGTTTCTTTTCCATAGATCAAACTGATCTGTGGTACGTTTTCATTTCGACTGAATAACTTTGAAGCATCGTAATTGAGGTCGAATTTTGGTGTATTTCCTTCGATAAACCGGATAATCGCTTCATCAGAATGAATTTCGTTCTTCGCAATAAGGCTTAATATCGGATAATCAAATACTTCCTGACTTTTATAAAAGTCGGGTGTCCCGGTAATAAAGCCTGTACGTGTTGCGTTTCCAATTCCAAAATTACCATTAGAAACAGCCTGTACCCAAAAACCCTGGTTTGAGGGTATATACTGTGTTCCACCATTTATGCCAATTGGTGCCCCACCACCCAACCAAATAGTGTAAATGGTATTATCGCCATCCCAGATATATTTTGCATCATTAATATTGGATTTGCTCCATCCTGAGCTTGCCTGCCAGTCAACCGGTGAAGGGTAGGGGTTGCCAACCAAGTTCCAGCCTTTATGTGCAGCTATTTCTGTTGGTGTTGAGTTTGTTGTGGTTACACCAATTGTATATGAACCGGTATTTAACTCACCTCCGGTTCCGGTATAATCAACCAGTACATCGGTTGTATAAAATAAAACATCATAGCCTCTGGGAACATTCAGTGCTCCGCTGGGTTGCCATACCCAACCAAAATTCCAATCGTTAAATATCAGGGTTTCATTATAAAACCAAACCATATCGGTACCTGCATAAACGCTTGAGTTTTCATTGCTTACAGGAGGAGCAACGTTGTGCCAGATATCGGCAACCATATATCTTTCGATGGATAGATTACCTGTAACCGATACATCTCCTGGTGTTAATGTTTGATCAGAGAAATAACCCGATGACCCGTCAATGGCATTGATCTTAAAATTCATATCAATATACATTGTACTGCCATCCTTTATCGAAACTAAACCGCCGGGATCGATGGTTAATTGCGCCCTGACATTATTCGAAAGCAGAAAGCCTGCTAACAGCAAGCTTAAATAAATTATATGTCTTTGCACATTTATCACTGTTTATTGCTGTTTTTTAATTTCCTTCTCAGAAACTTTGGTAACCTTGGTTTCTATTGTATTATGCTCTTGAGAAGATCTGTTCGCCTTTTTTGGTGGGGGAACATAAAACATGCCTTTTTCCTCGGGTTGATCATATAGTTCAGGCATGATGTATTTGCCTCTTTCGTGCTCATCCTTTTCAATAACATCAACTTGTTGATCCCTGTATTTTTGCATATATGGATCATTCCTCTCAGCATAAACTACCCATGATACTTTTTGATTTGGTTGTCCGCCACTTATTGTAAACTGTCCATTCTCATTAATTTCTTCTTTTATAAACAAGTTTGGCGATGAAATTCCAATAGAAGTAAGTGTATAGGAGAAATTGATATTTATCACGTTGAAATAATCGGGTAAAGTGATTATAGCTTCGCCGCTATTATTCACAGTAACTACCCCACGGTACATGTTTAAAACTTCATTTGATTCGATTGAGTAGTGCTTTAATATTTTGTTTTCGGGATCCATGGGATGGTCAATTGCGAATGACTTGGTTCCACTTGCCCCCAGGTTCCCACTTGCATATACACCATAAAGTCTGCCGTTACCATACACACCATAACCTCTGTTATTGTTAGGCCGTGAATATCCATATACACCTATACCATTGTACCAACCACCTCCTTCATATCTTCCGTATACTCCAATTGATTGATTATGTTGACCTGTTGACCATCCTGCAACACCACACCAATTGCCTGTAAAAGCGCCACCACTGCCGTTTCCAGCTATGTTACTAAATAAATAATAACTTCCTCCATTACCAACACCAATAACACCTGTTCCACTTGTAGTATTTGTTGAGGTTGAAATTAAACCATGATAACCTGTAAAAGCGCCTCCGCTGCCGTTGGTGGTTGTGTTGTAAGTACCTCCATTGTTACCTACACCAATCACTCCGACACCTGTAGCCACATTGACCGCCTTACCATATAAACCATGATAACCTGTAAATGCTCCACCGGTACCGGTAGCGATCGTAGAGAGTGTACCCACGTTATTTCCACCTGCAATAATACCTATGCCAGCTGTTGCATCCTGAGCAAGTGTAAATATTCCATCATCACCATGTGAAGATAGACCTGCATAATGGTTATTAAGTGTAAAAGCCCCCCTGTTACTACCTACAATAAACCCACCATAACTCGTTGAGGCACTGTTTTTGGCATAAAGAGGATAACCATTTACATTATTAACAAAACTGATCAATCCGATTGTATTTGCACTGATATAAGCTCCAACACCATTGGGTGAGAAAACGTTCAACGCATAGTACTCTGTTGCATTCCCTTCGATGGTGAAAAAGTCTTCAACAGCATAAGGTGTGGTTAAACCAACCAATCCTTGTCCTCCGGAAGTAAACCTCATTCTTTCAGAGTTATTGGTATACGTGGCAAAATCTTCTGCATCGGTGGTTCCGATAAAGTTTGTTCCAACCGTTGTTCCTGCATTTCCTCTTACATTCCAATAGTCAGCATTTACCAGTCCAACATTAAATAAGTTCCAGGCAGAACCATTCCAAAAATAAAGGCCAACCGGCTGGTTTGCCCCTGTATTGAAAACAAGTAAGCCTGTAGCCGGTGCTGTAACCGGGCTGGCACTTGACAAATTTGCAGTAAGCGTTACCCTCGGAATTAGCAAGCCTTTATCAGTGGCCACAATATCCAGTGCTGAGGATGCATGGGGTGAATTGGTTTGTATCCCAACCTGACCGAAAACGAGTGTACCTAACAGGAAAAATACCGAAAAAAGTATTTTTCTCAGGTATCTGCAGCTATAATTCTTCATCATCATCTTATTAATTGTTAATAAGCTGTTAGTTAGCTTTTTAATTTATTTGCTTTTTTCTCTATAATTGCTCAAACGAAAATTTACGGTTAAGGTTTCCTTATTTAAGGTAAAATCAAGAGATTTGCGACTCGTAATTTCTCTAAAAAGAATCGGTTTAATTTTATTGGTGTAGAAATGATCAGAAGAATGTTCCGTTTATTATTCGACCTATTACTCATTGAGACCTTTGCAAAACACCTATTTTTGTCACCCTGAATGAAGTGAAGGATCTTTATATAGTTAATATTCAGAACGTAAGGATTCTTCACTTCGTTCAGAATGACAGTTTTTTGAGGTTTTGCAATGGTCTCTCATTAATATTAATTTATCAAATAAGAATTGAATTGTACATATGTAATAATCAGTAAATTATAATTACGGCTTATGAGTTCTGTAAAATATTTAAGCTTCCTTTTTTTCATTTCACAAATCGTGTTAACCGCTGAAGTTTTCGGCCAGCTTAAGCAGTTGTTTCCGCGTGAGATCAGGCAGGCTTATCAAACGGGTACCCGATCTGTTACAGGTAATCCTGGCCCTGCCTACTGGCAAAACAGTTCGAAATATGAAATTAAAGCTGAACTTCTTACTGAGGTAAAGAAAATTCAAGGGCATGAAAAGATCACTTATTTCAATAGCAGTCCGGATAGCCTTAATAAAATTGTATTGCGGTTATATCCTGACCTGTTTAAAAAAGGAAATGCAAAAGACTGGTCTCTGGGGCCTGAAGCCATGACAGCAGGAACAACAATTGAAATATTAATAATTGATGGGGATGAAGTTGATTTGAATGACCGAAGAAATGTTTATCGGTCATCCACTAATCTTCATGTTTCATTAAGTAAGCCAGTAGCTCCGGGGGATTCAATTGTATTAGAAACAAAGTGGGAATTTGATATACCTGTTAAACGCCCGGTACGAACCGGTTATTATGGTAGTGAACTTTATTTTATTGCTTACTGGTACCCGCAAATCGCTGTATATGACGATATTGATGGTTGGGATAAACAGGAATATTATGGAACTGTTGAATATTACAATGATTTTAATGATTACGATATTCAAATCAAAGTTCCCGGGGATTTCAAAGTTTGGGCAACCGGTGAGTTACAAAATGAAAACGATTTGTATACAAAGCAAGTCCTGAGAAAACTGAATAATGCCAGGAATTCGGATGAGGTAGTCAACATATTTAGTGTGGATGATTGCAGGGCAGATAAAGTACTGAAAAATGAAAATGACACCTGGCATTTTAAGGCTAAGCATGTACCTGATTTTTCATTTGCAGCGGCGCAATTGGTTAATTGGGAAGGTTCATCTTTACTGGTTGACCAGGTATCAAAGCGAAAAGTGTTTGTTGATGCCGTTTTTGCGGATAGCACCCGAACTTATGATACAGCTGCATTTTGGACCAGGCAAAGTGTTGAATATATGTCGTTTGAATTACCCGGCTACCCATTTCCATACAACCATATGACCACTTTCTGTAACAGCCGGAAGGGTGGGGGAATGGAAACACCGATGATGGCAAATAATGGCGACCCCTCAGATCCAGCCAATGCAACTGCAACAATATTTCACGAGATAGCACATACCTATTTTCCATTTTTTATGGGAACCAATGAGCGCAAATATGCCTGGATGGATGAAGGTTGGGCGGCTTATTTTCCTTCCGGGTTTATGGAAAAATACTATCCTGCATGGAAATATACAGAAAGGCGGGTTAGTACCTTTGAAAAATTCAACGGTAACGAAAGAGAGGCTTCATTAATGACATTGTCGTATTTATTGGGTGGTACTGATACATACCGACACCATGCGTACAATAAACCTTCAATGGCGTACGCTTTTTTGTGTGATGCTTTGGGCGACAGTTTATTCAAGGCCTCTTTGCATGCCTTTATTGAAAGCTGGAAAGGGAAGCATCCATTACCTTACGACTTTTTTAACACTTTTATCAGCGTTAGCCGACAACAACTGGATTGGTTCTTCATTCCCTGGTTTTTTGAAAAAGCACAGGCCGACCAGGGAATCAGAAAAGTAACACTCGATAATAAGATTGTTATTGAAAATACAGGAGGTTTACCAATGCCGGTTGAGTTGATGGTTGAATATGATGATGGTAGTGTTGAACAATTTTATAAAAACCCAACTGTATGGAGTTTTGGAGAACCTGCTTTTGTTTTACAGGCTGATCCCAATAAAAAGATAAGCAGGATTGTTCTTGGCTCTGATCAAATTCCTGATATTAATAAAAGCAACAATAAATTGAAACCTGCGTATGAGTAAAACCACTTTTCTATTGTTGTATATTTGCCGGAAATTAAATGATATCAATTCTGTAAATTACTTACGTAACATGAAAAACCTTATTATTATTGCGACTTTATTGATTGGCTTACAATCGTTTGCACAGGTTGCTCCCGATAAATATTATGTCCAGTTCACTGATAAGATCAATTCTCCTTATTCTATTGACCAACCTGAAGATTTCCTGACGCAGCGTGCACTTGATCGAAGAACTACCCAGGGCATTGCGATTGTTGAAAATGATATACCTGTTAATCCACAATATATTCAAGGTGTTACCGACCAGGGCGCAGAAATATTGAATGCAACCAGGTGGTTAAATGGCGTAACTATTTATACAACCAGTTCTTCAGTTTTGGATGCGATACTGGACTTGCCGTATGTTGAAAACGTACGGGCTCTGCTTGATATGAATCCCGGTATTAAAAAGTCGTTTTTTGAAGAAGAAATGTATGGGGACGAATTGTATGAAACAGTTACCCGGTCAGCAGATGCCCTCGATTATGGTATGGCCGATTTTCAAATCAGCCAGATTAACGGAAAACCTTTACATGATGAAGGTTACCGGGGAGAGGGAATGGTAATTGCTGTACTTGATGGTGGTTTTAGTGGTGCTGATGTACACCCTGTATTTGATAGCCTTTGGAATAACAACCAAATTCTTGGAACAAAAAGCTTTGTCAACGTTGGTGGTAGTGTATTTATCGAAAGCGGTCATGGGAAATCAGTTTTATCTTGCATGGGAGCCAATGATCCGGGTGTGATGATAGGAACAGCTCCAAAAGCTTCTTATTGGTTACTGCATTCTGAGGATGTAAAGTCTGAAAACCTAATAGAGGAGTATAACTGGGTTTCAGCTGCTGAATTTGCTGACAGCGTAGGTGCAGATGTAATTAACAGTTCGTTAAGCTATGTTGTCTTTGATGATCCGCAATGGGATCATATTTATGATGATCTCGACGGTAATACTGCGGTGGCTACTTTTGGTGGAGATATTGCAGCCAGTAAAGGGATTTTGGTTTGTAACAGTGCCGGAAATTCGGGCAATAGTAGTTTTCCATGGAATGGAGCACCTGCTGATGGCGACAGTGTATTATCAGTAGGTTCCGTCAGGGATAATAATCAACGGTCAGGTTTTAGTTCAATAGGCCCGACTGCTGACGGCAGGATCAGGCCTGTAACAATGGCTTTAGGCAGCGATGCAACAGTTGCTTATGAAAACTCAGGTGTTGGAACCGGTAGTGGAACTTCTTTTTCATCGCCAATTATAGCCGGAATGAGTACATGCCTCTGGCAGGCCAATCCAACGATGAAGGTGATGGATATTTACGAGGCAATCAAAGAAAGTGGCTCCCAAAGCAATAACCCTGATAATCAAATGGGATGGGGAATTCCTGATTATGCCCTGGCAAACTCGATACTAACCACTGTAGAGAATCAGGATATAGCAAAATTAGAATTGGTGACCGTTTGGCCGAATCCGTTTACACGGTCGCTAAATATTAAATTTAACATTAAAACCGCCCGGGAAGTTAAGGTTGAGCTTCGAAATATCGAAGGAACACTTTTATATCTCGGAGATCTACAAATAAGCGAAATCGGACAGCTTACTGACCTGGGCTGGGATTGGGAAAACCTACCGGCAGGCATCTATATACTTTTGGTTAAAACATCAGATGGAGTTGATGTTGAACGGCTTATAAAGCAATAAGCTGGTAGAGCATATGACCAATTCGTAATATTCAATCTTCTTTTCTTCATACATTTATTGTGGATAATTAATTATCCGAATCCTTTTGGGGAGACTGTAAAATCCTCATACTAGGATATCTATCCGAGACCTTTGCAGAAACTAAAACATTGTCATACCGAGTGGGAACACCCAAAAAATGGGTGTACAAAATGATATGACAAAAGATTCCAAAATTGGTATAATAGACAAAAAGGAGGCTGTTTCAGAGTAAGGATGTCCAAGTGGACAAAAAGGAGGCTGTTTTTTTTCAACAGTTTTTGCTTCATGCCAATATGGATATTATCTTTGTTTTGTCGAGCTAGACGGAAGTAGGCTCTGCTGGAGAGCAACCTGCCAGGGATACACTTGATGACTGACAAAAAAGTCTTAGGAGAAGGGGTTCTGCTTCAGGACTCCTTCAACTTTTTTAGAGGTCTTTATGCCTTCAAAAACTCATCGATGAACTTTCTTTTTCTTTCGGTTGACAAACCATTGTGATTTCTGAGTTTATTCTTTAAATCTGCAAAATGACCGTCTATAGCATTGGTTGTATTTGGAATGCTGAGTTCAATATTATCGTACCAGGTAAAAAGCCATTTAAGGTTTGTCCTTAAACTTCTATAGGCACTTCTTAGCCTTTTATGAGTGTAAAAACTTCTGCCTGTTTTTTCATTGATTGTCCGTTCGTTCAGGAATGGTTTCCACCTGTCGTACCATTCATTTAAGGCACCTTCAAACGACTCCCTATCTGTTTGCTTCATCAGGGCAGTTATCTCTTTTAACTCAATAGCAGCTGGCATTCTGGGATTCTTTGTTATGTACCTCCTTACTATTGCTGCTTGATGGAACTGGCACATTTGTACTGGTATGTTTTCAAAGGATTGGATCAGCCCCCTACGGCCATCACAAACAATGGCTTTAATACTATATCCCCTTGATTTTAATTCTTCGATTCCTTTCCTGTATATGGAGTTGGCTTCGTTTTTTACATAGTACTTTAGCAAGTTTTCTTTGGTAATATTATCCTTAAACAGCATGACACCAAAGACTCTTCCCCAGTATGTGGTATCCATTAAAACGATAACTTCTCTGGCTGCTTTTTGGGGTAAAGTAACTTGATGTAAATCTATTTTTTTTGGATAGTGCGTTTAGAGCAATTGTGCTTGATTGCCAATTGGGAATAAGTCTGTTTTCCCTCTCGATATTCCTTCCATAATTCTTGGGGAGAAATTCTATTTCCTCCTATAAACTGTTTGCCACAAGCATGACATTTATACTTCTGTTTGCCTTTTCGAATCCCATTTTTTTTCGTGATTGGGCTACCACAGTAAATGCACTTTTTTTATTCAAAACCTTTGATTTGCTTCAAAGCTAATAAAGATACAGGATACAGAGCTTCCTAGCCTCCTTTTTGTCTATTACGCC
>JAUVKF010000067.1 GCA_030596395.1 Chlorobiota bacterium
AACTAGCAGATAAACGCAATAAACCAACTTTTTCGATAAAACATTGTAAACCGCTGATTAATTTTTGTTTACCCATGCATAATTATTACAAAGGTTTAAAAATAACTTCCCAAACCTTTTTGAGAAGCGGTAATTTTAATGCGCTCAATTTTAAAGGGCTTATTTTTCTCTACCAGGTTCTGCCGGAAAGCTCTTTGGGAATTCTTCCCTGGTGGATAGCTTCAGAACGAAGTTTTCGGCCAATAATCCGCTCAACCATTTTACCGGTTACCAGCAAGCGATCAATGTCAAGGTTGGTTTCTATACCCATTTCATCCATCATAACCACCATGTCTTCTGTGGAAACAAGGCCAACATCCTCAGAATTTTTGTAGTAATATGCGCCCGTTCCTGATACAGGGACTCCACTCACAAAATTTGCCGGTTGTCCGCCAGTACCACCCATGGTTGATTCGTAATTGGTCATGCCTGCCTGTAAGGAAGCCAAAACATTGGCAAGGCCCCATCCGCGCGTTGTATGGAAATGGACAATTTGTTTATGCGGATTTCCCAATTTTTCCATTAACATGGAGTAATACCGGTAAACCCGGTCAGGGGAAGCTGATCCGTCATGATCGGCATGTTCCACGTCATTAGCGCCGATGTCAAACCAACGTTTTGTAAATTCAATAGCATCTTCCATTTTGGTAGGTCCTTCGATGGGGCATCCCCAAATAGTGGAGACTGTCCCATTAACTTTAATTCCGGCATCACGGGCTTTTGGTACCCATTCTTCGGCCATCTTCCAGTATTCGGCCAGTGTTATCCCTGAATTCGTTTTATGATGCGACTCGCTGGTAGAGACCATCAGCAGAATGCGGTCGGGTCCATAACCGTCTTTCTTCGCTTGAATAGCACGTTCAATAGCGCGTTCACGAATGGTAACTGCCGTAAAACTGACATCACTAATTTTATCTTTGATGCGTTTGCTTTTTCTGATTTGTTTAAAAAGATCATCGGCATCTTTAAATTGAGGCATACCTTTCGGGTTACCAAAATTTGTTATCTCAATATGCTTAAAACCGCAAAGCACCAGTTCTTCGGTAAGCCATAATTTAGCGGCAGTAGGTATGTATTTTTCTTCGTGTTGAAATCCATCACGAACGGTAATGTCACCAATAACAACTTTCTTAGGATAATTCATATGTCTATTTGGTTGATTTATCAAATTGGTTTTTAGGCAGGCAAATTTACAAAAAATCTGTCATCAATGCTTTCAAAAGCCTGTTTTCAAACGATTGCGTTTATTAATTTTCAGAAATTGATAGATAACGCAAATTTAGAATTATTTCCTTTTTTAATTGGTTAAATTTCCATAAACTTGCATATTATACCAATTGCTATTTGAAATGCTGCATAGCAAATTTCAAGTACAATGGTAAATGCCGGTATATAATCAAAGGAGCAAATTGAGCAATGCGAAAATATGCGACAATTTGATTAATAATCGGTATTAAACCTATGGTGTCTGTATGAACTTTCATGCAGAGAAAATTTACTTTAAAATTCAACTGAAGTGTTCAAACTAAAAACCAAAATCGACATCAAGTCTTCAGCGTTTAAAACAAACAAAAAAGAGTTTGAATTGCTGCTTGAGCAATATCGTGAAAGGTTAAAATTATTTACCCGCGGCGGATCGGATAGAGCGGTTAACCTGCATAAAGAGAGAGGGAAATTACTCGCCCGTGAACGGATTAACCTGTTGATTGACCCGAACACACCTTTTCTGGAACTGTCGCCACTTGCTGCATACGATCAATACAATAATGGATTCCCATCGGCAGGAATTGTAACGGGTATAGGAGTAATCCACGGAAGAGAAACCGTAATTATTGCAAACGATGCAACCGTAAAAGGTGGAACCTATATGCGTTTTACCATCAAAAAGCATCTACGGGCACAGGAAATAGCCATGCACAATCACTTACCGTGCGTTTATATGGTAGATTCCGGAGGGGCTTTTCTGCCTGAGCAGGATACAGTTTTCCCCGATCGGGATCATTTTGGCAGATTTTTCTTCAACCAGGCGCAGATGTCGGCCATGGGCCTGTCACAAATCGCCATCGTGATGGGTTCGTGTACTGCCGGAGGCGCGTATGTTCCTGCTATGAGCGACGAGGCCATTATCGTTAAAGAGCAGGGAACCATATTCTTAGGTGGACCGCCACTTGTAAAAGCCGCAACCGGTGAAGAAGTAACTGCCGAAGAATTGGGTGGTGCCGAAGTACATACATCAATTTCTGGTGTTGCCGATCATCTTGCCGAGAATGACACACATGCCATTCAGATTTGCCGGAATATTTTCGAAAATCTTGAACAACGAAACAAACAAAATCTGGATATTATTTCTCCCGAAGAACCTGATTACGATCCTGAAGAATTGTATGGTATTGCGCCTATTGATTTACGAAAAATGGTGGATCCTCGTGAAATTATTATGCGGATGGTGGATGGCAGCCGATTCCAGGAGTTTAAGACCAAATACGCCACAACGGTTGTTACAGGTTTTGCATATATCATGGGATTCCCGGTAGGCATCATCGCAAATTATGGTGTGTTGTTTTCTGAATCGGCGCTTAAAGTGACCCACTTTATCGAGCTGTGTACCACCCGGAAGATCCCTTTGATTTTCCTTCAAAATATTACAGGCTTTATTGTTGGAAAGGATTTCGAAAGAGGAGGAATTGCTAAAGATGGTGCAAAAATGGTGCACGCTGTTTCCAACACCAATGTCCCAAAGTTTACAGTTGTATTTGGAGGCTCATTTGGTGCCGGCAATTACGGAATGGCCGGAAGGGCCTACGATCCACGATTGTTAATGATGTGGCCTAACGCCAAAATTTCGGTGATGGGTGGCGAGCAGGCAGCAACCGTTTTAACTACCGTGAAGGCAGATCAATATAAATCAAGAGGGAAGGAACCACCCGAGGGTGAAATTGAAGAACTGCGTGAACGCATATTAGCCAAATACGAAAAAGAAGGTTCTGCCTATTACAGTACTTCCCGATTGTGGGACGATGGTATTATCGATCCGGTTGACACCAGGAAAATACTGGCTATGGGTATCGCGATGTCATTAAACAATAAATATCCTGAACAAAAATTCGGTGTATTCAGGATGTAATACAGGTAGAATTCTATCAATTTTTATGTATTTTTGTAAAACACCTCTTTACAAATACTACATGTTTTTGTAAAGTCATAATTTACAAAATGACAGATGTTCATTAAAAGAAAAATTTACGGTGAAATGAAAAAGCTCCTGGAATACGATGAAATAATCGTATTAACAGGAATGCGACGGGTTGGGAAAACAACCCTGT
Source organism: Chlorobiota bacterium (assembly GCA_030596395.1). Lineage (GTDB taxonomy): Bacteria > Bacteroidota > Bacteroidia > Bacteroidales > F082 > JAADID01. The sequence goes on from JAUVKF010000067.1 coordinate 3,363, forward strand.
TGCAACAGCTTTTTTCAGAGGTGGATTCTGACAACAAGGTTTTTCTTGATATGGAAAATCAGATTGATCAGTTGATTTTTGAAGAAAGTGATTACAACCGCATTTTGGATAACCTTGCAACACGCGGTATAAAAAAGAGTGAAAAAATTTACCTTTTTATTGATGAAATCCAACTGGCATCGCAAATTATAAGCCCACTTAAATATCTTTACGACCATTATAAAATTAAATTTGTAACAACCGGATCAAGCAGTTTTTATTTAAAAAATCTGTTTTCTGAAAGTCTTTCCGGAAGAAAATTTACAAAGGAATTATTCCCCCTTGATTTTGAAGAATTTTTATGGTTTAAAGGCGTTGATGTTCCCTTTAAAAATGAATTTTCCAAAAAAGAAAAACAGCGTAACAGGATTTTGTATGAACGTTTAAAACCTTACTATGATGAATATCTTCGGTTTGGTGGATTTCCGCAGGTCGTACTTTCTGAAACAGACGAGAAAAAAAAGTTATACCTGAATGATATTTTCAATTCATACTTTGAAAAAGATGTAAAATCGTTGTCCGATTTCAAAAACATAAGAGCCTTCAGGGATTTGCTTTTACTGCTAATCAAGCGAACAGGATCAAAACTTGATGTGTCCAAATTAGCTTCTTTACTTGGTTTGTCACGTCCCACTGTTTATTCCTATCTTTCATTTTTGGAGCAAACCTATTTTGTTTTTTTTATGAATTCATTTTCCGGAAGCATCGACCGGGAAATAGGGCGTTCGAAGAAAGTTTATATCTGTGATACAGGAATTATTAATCTGTTTTCAAATATTGACGAAGGAAACCTGTTTGAGAATGCTGTTTTTAATAATCTACGATTTCATGGGAAACTCAATTATTTCCAAAACAGAAGTGGTTTGGAAATTGACTTTATTTTACCGGAAAAGAAAATTGCCTTAGAAGTAAAAACCAAAGCCATTCCTCAGTATGTTCAGCGTCTGCAAAGATTATCGAATTCTTTAAGTTTAAATGAATATTATGTGATCTCAAAGGAGTTTTCTGACGAAGAAAAAGTAATTTTATCGGTTAATTTATAATAATGATCCCGTCATACAACACCATTATTACTCAAAAGGAAAAAGGTATTTATTCAATCGCCTTAAACCGCCCCAATCTGCACAACGCCATGAACGATGTGATGATTGCAGAACTGACTTATGTTTTCGTGGAAATTTCCAGACTTACTGATGTTCGGGTAGTTATTCTTCGCGGAAATGGAAAATCCTTTTGTGCCGGTGCCGACTTGAACTACATGAAAAACATAGCACAATTCGGCTTCGAAGAGAACGCAAAGGATGGTAAAAAACTGGCTACACTGTACAAATCAATATATGATTGTCCAATTCCAACACTTGCTGTTGTTCACGGATCAGCTTTTGGAGGAGCCAATGGATTGTTGGCTGCCTGTGATATTGTTATTGCTGAAGAAAATACCACTTTTGCTTTTAGCGAAGTAAAACTGGGTATTGCACCGGCTACCATTTCTCCATTCGTGATTAAAAGGATTGGCGAATTTGGAGCCAAAGAATTAATGACAACAGGAAGACGGTTCAATGGCAAGGAAGCTGAGAAATGGCACCTGATAAACCACTGCGTACCTGAAAATGAGCTTGAAGACACATTGAACAAAATCACCAAACAATTGATGACCAGTGCACCTGATGCTGTGAAACAAACCAAGGCTATAATAGGTGAGGTTCTGAAAAAGGAAATTGATGAAGTAATTGATTATACGGCCAATAAATTAGCCGAATTAAGGGCATCGGAAGAAGGGCAGGAAGGGATGGAAGCTTTTCTTGAAAAGCGCAAACCAAATTGGACAGAATAATAAGCTGAAATTGAACTAAATGTAATGAAGATTTTCGAAAAAATACTGATTGCCAACCGGGGCGAAATTGCAGTGCGGATCATCAAATCGGCCAAAAAACTGGGCATTCAAACCGTTGCAATTTATTCTGAGGTTGATAAGGATTCGTTGCACATACAAAAAGCTGATGAAGCTTACTGCATTGGGCACAGAGAGTTAAGCGAGACTTACCTGAACATTGAAAAAATCATCAAAACAGCTTTGGATTCGGGTTGCGATGCAATTCACCCAGGTTATGGGTTCCTGGCAGAAAATGCCGGTTTTGTTCAGGCATGTGATAAAGAAAAGATCGTATTCATCGGCCCGCATACTAAAGCTATCCGGCTGATGGGCAACAAGATCGAATCCAGAGAATTTGTCAGTAAACTGGGTATTCCAATGACCCAGGGAATTACCGGAAGCCCGGAAGAGTTGCTGGCTAAATCGGGAGATATTCCTTATCCGATACTGGTAAAAGCTGCTGCAGGCGGCGGCGGGAAAGGGATGCGCATTGTTCATAACCCTGATGAGCTGGAAGGTGTACTGGAAACCACAGCAAGGGAGGCAAAAAATTATTTTGGCGATGGTACAATCTACATTGAGAAATATGTTGAAGAACCCAGGCATATTGAATTCCAGATATTGGGAGACAACCATGGAAATGTAATTCATCTTTTCGAAAGGGAATGTACAATTCAAAGGCGTTATCAAAAGATCATTGAAGAATCACCTTCACCAACCCTAACAGCTAAGATCAGAACAAAAATGGGCGATGCTGCTGTTAAAATTTCACAGGAAATTGGTTACAACAGTGCGGGCACCATGGAATTCCTGGTCGACAAAGACTTAAATTTTTATTTCCTGGAGATGAATACCCGAATCCAGGTTGAGCATCCTGTTACTGAAATGGTAACCGGTGTTGACCTGGTTGAAGAACAAATACTGGTTGCAGCAGGAAATGAACTAAGGTTGAAGCAGGAAAGTATCAGTCAAAACGGGCATGCCATCGAATGCAGGGTTTATGCCGAAGACCCTGAAAACAACTTTCTTCCGTCACCAGGTAAAATGACCTTCTACAAACAACCCGAAGGTGAAAACATCCGGGTGGATAGCGGCATTGAAAAGGCAACAGAAATCCACAGTTTTTTCGATCCTATGATTGCCAAGATGATCGTTTGGGGCGATACTCGTGAAATTGCAACCGAGAAAAGCATTGCTGCTTTGCGTGAATTTATTGTGCATGGCATCAATACAAATATTGCATATTTACTGGGTATGCTCAAACATCAGGCTTTTGCTAAAAATCAACTTTCAACCAAATTTTGCGATGAGCATACCGATGATATTCTGAATGACCTAAAATCAGAAAAAGACAATCAGGGTATTGCATTTCCCTTATTTGCCTTTACGCTTCATTCACTTAATCTAAAAAGGAAAAATGGATTAAATAACGTTTGGGATCGGATTGGTTACTGGAGGAGTATTATGGAAATACCTTTTGAGATAGATGGAAATTTGCAAACGCTTGTAATTAATAACATAAAAAATCTTGGTTATTTTGTCTCAATTGATGATAAAACGCATCAATTAAATTTACAGGAAGCAGGTGATCATGAAGTAAAATTCACCGTTGATGACCGCTTTTTTAAAGCATATATTTCCATTGATGATAAGGCCATGGGCTGGGTTACTATTGATGGAATTAATTACAAACTATCAAGAAAAGACCTCCTGAATGAAAAAGATGAGTTTGTTTCAGCAGGCCAGTCAGATAATGAAAGTAACCTGTTTGCACCCATGCCTGGAAAAGTGATCAAGGTTTATGTAAAAGAAGGCGAAAAGGTAAAACGGGGCACGGTCCTGCTTGTGGTGGACGCTATGAAAATGGAAAACAATATCACAGCAGTAAATAATGCTGTTGTTAAAGAGATACCAGTAAAAGAAGGGGAAATGGTTGATACAGATGTTCAGCTGGTTTACCTTGAAAATATTGGAAATGAAGATTAAATATTAATGAAAAATGAACTTTGAACTAACTGAAGAACAAAACCTTATTCGTGAAACTGTTCATGATTTTGCGGAGAGGGAAATCAGGCCGGTAGCAAAAGAACTTGACGAGAAAGCTGAGTTCTCTCACGATTTAACAAAAAAAATTGGTGAACTTGGCCTCCTTGGCATGACCCTTCCTGAGAAGTATGGCGGCCAGGGATTGGACACATTATCATACATCATATCCGTTGAAGAAATTGCACGAGTTGACGGTTCGCAGGCGGCTACATTGGCTGCCCATAATTCACTCGGAATCAGTCCTCTTTTCGAATTCGGAAATGAAGAACAAAAAATGAAATATCTGCCACCACTTTGTACAGGCGATGCTTTATGGAGCTTTGGATTAACTGAACCGGGTGCTGGTTCAGATTCGCGTGGAACAAAAACTACTGCTGTTTTAGATGGAGACGAATGGGTTATCAACGGATCAAAAATATTTATCACCAATGGTTCGGTTGACATCTCAAAAGGTTGTACAGTTCAAGCAGTTACAGGTGATAACAACGGCAAGAAGATATTTACGACCATTCTTCTTGAAGCTGGCACACCCGGATTCAGGCAAATGGCCATGCATGGCAAAATGATGTGGCGTGCTTCGGATACTGCCGAGTTATTTTTTGATGATTGCCGGGTACCAAAAGATAACTTGTTGGGTAAAATAGGCCAGGGATCAAAAATCATGTTGCATACCCTGGATGGTGGACGACTTTCGATTGCTGCAATGGGCCTGGGTGCGGCACAGGGGGCTTTTGATCTGGCCCTTGCCTACGCTAAAGAGCGAAAACAGTTTGGTAAACCCATTTCCAAATTCCAGGTCAATGCTTTTAAGCTGGCTGATATGGCGCTGAAAATTGAACTGGCAAGGAACCTGCTATATAAAGCCTGTTGGTTGAAGGATAATGAAAAACCATATAGTAAGGAAGCAGCGATGTCGAAATTGTATTGCTCCGAAATTGCAAAAGAAGTTGCAGATGAAGCCGTTCAATTGCATGGTGGATATGGCCTGATGAAAGATTATGATGTTGAACGGATTTTCCGCGATCAAAGGTTATTACAAATAGGTGAGGGCACCTCAGAGATACAACGACTTGTGATCTCGAGATTGATTGGGTGTTAACAACCCCCTCTGTGTCTTCCCGTCAGCTGACGGGGAAGAAAATAAAAGAGGAATTTCGAAAATAAGAATTTGTCCCCCATGAGGGGGACTTTAGGGGGTAGAAAATTGAAATTAATTGTGCAGGTGGAAAACTAATAGAATATGAATAACGAACTCCTCTGGAAACCGCATGAATCCTATAAAACAGGATCGAGGATGTATGAATTCCTTAATCTGGTTTCAGATAAATATAAGCTCCCTGATAATCATTTCCATACCATTCATCAATGGAGTTGTGAAAACATTACTGATTTCTGGAAAGAGGTCTGGAATTTTTGCAACGTTAAATATTCTGAACCATTTCATCAGGTAATTGATGACGATAAGAAAATGCCGGGCGCTAAATGGTTTTCGGGTGCTAAACTTAATTTTGCGGAAAACCTGCTCAGCAGAAAAGATGATCACAAAGCAATCATTTTCTGGGGTGAAGATTCGGTGAGAAGGACTTTAACCTATTCAGAATTATATGAACAGGTGAGAAGAACAGCTGCCGGTTTAAAGAAACTTGGTGTAACAAAAGGAGACCGCGTTGCTGCTTTTATGCCCAACATGCCTGAAAGCATCATCGGTATGCTGGCCACTGCCTCTATTGGAGCGCTCTGGTCATCCACATCCCCTGACTTTGGAATTAAAGGGGTTCTGGATCGTTTTAGCCAGATCAAGCCCAAAGTCATATTTGCTGCAGATGGTTATTATTACAAAGGAAAGGTTTTCGATTCACAGGAAAAACTAAACGGAATACTTAAAGACCTTCCGACAATCGAAAAAACCATATTGGTAAATTATACTGATACCGCCGATGTTAGCAGAGTGGAGAATGCCATTTTATATGAAGATTTTGCCGTACCAACAAATGAAGAGTTGACATTTGAGCAATTGCCTTTCGATCATCCTCTGTACATCATGTATTCATCAGGTACTACAGGTTTACCAAAAAGTATTGTACACTCAACGGGCGGAACTTTGATCCAGCATTTAAAAGAACTGGTGCTTCACAATAACCTGCAAAGCGATCAAACCATATTCTATTTTACCACCTGCGGATGGATGATGTGGAACTGGTTTGTGTCAAGCCTGGCAGTAGGTGCAACACTTGTACTTTACGATGGTAACCCATTTTATCCCGGGCCTGACGCATTATTACGCATGGCGGATGAACTGGATATCACCTTATTTGGAACAAGCGCAAAATATATCGCTTCATTAGAAGCATCAGGCGTAAAACCAGGTGAAATATCTGATTTTCCTAAACTGAAAGTGATTACCTCAACAGGTTCACCTTTAACTGCTGAAAGCTTTGAATATGTTTATCGAGATTGGAAAAAAGATGTTCAACTATCATCCATAGCCGGCGGAACTGATATTGTTTCATGTTTTGTTTTAGGAAGCCCTACCCTTCCGGTTTATCAAAACGAAATACAATGCAAGGGCCTGGGAATGAATGTTGACTGTTTTGATGACCTCGGTCATCCGGTAGTTGGCGAACAGGGGGAATTGGTCTGTAAATCTCCGTTTCCATCTATGCCTGTTTATTTCTGGAATGACGAAAGCGGCGAAAAATACCACAAAGCCTATTTTGATGAATATCCCGGAATCTGGCATCACGGTGATTTTATTGAAGTCACAAAAAACGGTGGAGTAGTTATGCTGGGCCGTTCCGATGCAACGCTAAATCCACAGGGGGTTCGGATTGGAACTTCGGAAATTTACAGGGTAGTTGAAAATATGGAAGAAATAGAGGATTCAGTGGTTGTCGGTAAAAAAGTAGATGGTGATGAATTGGTAGTTCTGTTTGTAAAACTGAATGAAGGGTATAAATTGAACGATGAGCTGATCAGGAAAATAAACAGCCTGATCCGATCTAATTGCAGCCCACGCCATGTGCCTGCAATTATAAAAGAAGTTCCTGATATACCTTATACAATAAACGGTAAAAAAGTAGAAGTTGCCGTGAAAAAGATTATCCACAAACAGGATGTGAAAAACAAAGACGCCTTGGCCAACCCTGAATGCCTTGATTATTTTATTAGTATATTAGATGAATCATAAAATTATATGTTATGGATAATGATTATTTTTTCAATTTTTGGGGAAGTGACTGGACTTTATTTGGCTTTATTGTCTTCGTAATATTATTAATAGCCGGATGGCGTATTTTTGAAAAGGCAGACAAACCAGGCTGGGCATTTATAATACCATTTTACAATGTTATTGTTCTGCTTGAAATTGTTGGTAAACCCTGGTGGTGGTTATTACTGATGATTTTTGTCCCGCTAGGAAACCTGATATGGGGTATCTGGGCAACTAATTTATTGGCAAAAAGTTTTGGCAAAAACGAAGGGTTTACTGTGGGATTGATTTTATTGCCATTTATTTTCTATCCTATCCTTGGATTTGGCGGTGCCGAATACCAAGGGCCGATTGGGAAAGAATGAGGAATTTTTTTACGGGCATGACGTAAAAATAGGGATGCATTGGCAAATCCTGTTTGTCCTGTTTTTTATATTGACATTTTGAATTAATACTAATATTAACCCTTTTAAATCTACAATTATGGAAAACGGATTATCTTATTTTTTTGGTGGCATTATATGGCTTGCAGTCATTGTCTTGATGATAGTAGCTATGTGGAAAATCTTTGAAAAAGCTGGAAAACCCGGATGGGCGGCAATTATTCCCATTTACAATATTATCGTATTACTCGAAATAGTGGGTAAACCCATTTGGTGGCTGTTCATTATTCTTTTTGTACCGTTGGTCAATATTATTTTTGGAATATGGATGGTGAACCTGCTTTCGAAAAGTTTTGGAAAAAATGAGGCATTTACAGTAGGCCTGATTCTTTTAGGCATTGTTTTTTACCCCATCCTTGGATTTGGTGATGCAAAATACGAGGGTCCAGCGGGAAAATAGGAATACAACAATAGTATATTTTTAAGGATCCTACTATCTTTTAGGATATGTTATCATTTACCAATGATGATGGTTGTCGTGCAATTAATCATGTAAAGTTGCCGTATTTATACAAATATGGCAAGTAAAGTTGCCGTATTCATTAAAATTCGGCAAGTTAAGTTACCAAATTAGTAATTGAAGAAAGGTTCAGCAAACTATATGGTTATGAATTTAAATGGAAGGCCGGGAAAACCAAAATACAAAAGAAGTGGTTAAATATATATTCCAATGCCAGTTTTGAAGTAATCAACAAGGATAATTTTTTGGGGTGGCTGGAATAAAAGTAGTTAATCAATTAAGCGAATCAGCTTTGACTGACTTGCTATCAGGTCAAACCAAAAAACAATATCATCACCAACTATTTTTTGTTCAGGTATTTGGTCGTTGACCAATACATGTTTTGCCTTCGTAGCAAATGAAAGGCCCTTGATGAGTTCATTGCTTTGATTGGTAATTCTTATTCTTCCATCAGGAAGGATTTCATAATTGACTTTTTCTACTGTGAGTTGATAATCAAGAAAGTCTCTGACAGTAGTCACATTCAGCTTGTTCTGATCGCGTAAATTGGCCATTCTTTCAAGGGTACGATTAAATCCAGGGGCCGCTACGATTGTTGAATCACTATCGTAAACCCAAAATCCTTTTTCAGGATCAACCCAGGCCGGATAGCAATGATTAATATCCACACTCCAACTATCAACCAAATCATTCATAACCCTGTCGTTGAAATAAAAATCCCATAAATGATCGTTGGGAATATACAATACGCTTTTGGTTGGCCAGTGGATTAAATTACCTGTCCGGGAAGAGTGAGCCCAAAAATCAGGGTCAGGGATAAAATCACCAAACCCATGATAGGGCTGGACGAGGAATTCACCAAAATTCCAATTTTCAAAAGTGAAATAATCCTCGTAATATGGATTCCAGAAATAACGGACACCATATTTCTCCCATAATTTCATTGAGTAATAATCTGATTTTTTAAGTGTTCCATCGCATACAAGGTCTTCCCGATTATTTTGTAAGCCATTATTGTATCCATGATCAATCCAGGTAGGTGAATGAAACTCCTTTTGCATAAAGCCAAGCGCAAATTCCAATTCATTCATATTGGTTGTAAAATTTTCGGGAGTATGCAAACAGATTTCTGAACCGTTTTCCCGGATTTGTTTTAGGAACTGAAGGTAATGGTCATCCTCCTTAATTGAAGATTCAAGTCCGGTAAATTCACCACCGGAAACAGCGGAATTGGTAACCTGGTCAGGGTTAGAATAAAAAACACTTTTGCTCACAGGGATTTGATATTTAACAAACCCACCAATTGCGCTATCAGCATCTGTTATATTTTCATATCCAAAATAGGTAGCCCTGTTTGTTCGCAAATTCGTAAAATCAGCATGTTCGGTCCAGATGTATGTCGCAAGGTAGCCATTCGGATTTTTCATCAATCGGGGTAGCGAATTTGTTTGAACCCCTAAACAAACTGAAAAGGAAAATATCCTCTTATCACCTTTATTATAATGGCTTTCGGACCAATCAATATAAACATCAGCAGTATCATTTTTTAACGGAAAATGCAAAAACGGATGGTCTTTCTCATAATCGAGATTGACCCATAATTGATTTTTTTCAGTATTCAACTGGATTGAAGATATTTCTGGCTGGTTATAGATCATCCATGAATTTTTATCCTTCCCAAACTTAACCCCCTGTTTACCCAGCCAGTATTCTGATTGATATTTTTCCCTGTCTGATTTTCTATTCGACCGAAAAACCTCGCTCACCTCCAGTTCGCTTTGAATTACAATCGCCTCGCGCGTTATATTTTGTTCAGCCTTGTATTTTTCCTCAACCCGGAACCTGATTTCGGGACTATTCTGAAAACATATCAATTCCATTTTAAGACTCAAATATGCGCGATCCGACTTAAAAATCAATATCGTTTCATCCTTCTTTTTCTTTGCTTTCGCAAGGATAAAGAATCCATTTCCAGTATTGTCGAATTTATCTGATTTGCTGTTTTTAAAGTACCATAAATTGGTAATTAGTTTATCCTTCGAACTGTTGTAGAAACTGACGCTCCGGGAATTCTCATTGTAATAAACAGAGTAAAAATTATTTGAAAAGAGAATGCGATCTATTGTATCAGCAGAGCTTATCTCAAGAGGATTGACATCAGGTATAAATGTTGGGTTTGGCAGAAGTTTAAAATCAATCTTCAAATCATCGATTGCAATTGTATTTTTCTGGTCATTGTTCCACAAATACATTTTAAACCTGCCACTCATAGTAACCGAGGCAGGAACCACAATAGAATCGGAAAAATAGTACCATGTATCGCTTTGATTAATGAGAGGGGACAAATTAACATTCTTCCAAAACACCTGATTTTCAATATTCATCAGTGAAATCACAAACCCTGCCTTATCATGAGCCACATTGCTTTTAACCCAGGCTTCAACTCTTAAAATGGTGTTTCTGTTTTGATGTTTTTCCGGGAATCCTGTTTCTAAACCTAATCCATAAGGTCCTGCTGAATCAGCAATAGAATAATGATATCCGCTGTGCGCGTAACCACTGTCAATCGTATGCAAATTCAGCCACACCGAAGAATGAGTTGAATCTTCGAGGTGATTGAAAAACTCCTGTGCCTGAGCATTTGAAAATGCCAAATGAATAGCTGTAGAAATAATAAAAAAAAGGGATTTAATAATTACCCTGGATACGCATGATGGCAGGCGCAACATTATTTGTATTCTTTAACCGGGGTTTCCCCTTTCAATACACTATAACCATAAATGGCAAGGGCTTCTATATCGTTTACCGAAGGGTACAAAGCAATGGGTGCAATAGTCCCGATACGCGCTTTTACATTTTCGAGAAAGCGGGAACTATCAAATATAATACCCGTTAAAATGATTGCGTCAACCTCACCTTTTAAGGTAGCCACATGAGAAGCGATTTCTTTTGAAACCTGGTAAGACAAGGCATAGGAGACCATTCGTGCAGTTTCGTCACCATCTGATATTTTTTGGTTGATCTCATTGATGTTATTGGTGCCCAGATACGCTTTGTAACCACCATTATCGGTAACCATACTGTGAATTTCTTCTTTGGAATACTTGCCGCTGAAACACATTTCGATTAATTGGCCCATTGGCAAAGTGCCACTACGGGTAACACCAAAAGGCCCTGCCCCGTCGTAAGCCTGGTTTACATCCACAACTTTTCCTTTTTCATGCGCACCAACCGAAACTCCACCCCGCCCAAGATGACAGACAATCAGGTTGAGATCTGAATATTTTTTATTGACTGCTTTGCAGTATTTAAATGCCACATATTTGTGGTTCAAAGCATGAAAGATCGACTTGTTTTCAAACAATGGATGGCCGGTAAATCTTGCCACATCCGACAATTCATCCACAACCACCGGGTTGGCAATAAAAGCTTTTACCCCTATTTCATTGGCAAGATCATAAGCGATAAGTCCACCCAGGTTAGTAGCATGAATTCCAAAAGTATTGTCTTCTAAATCCTTAACCATTGCCTTGTTGATTTCGTAAACACCTTCCGAAACCGGGTTTATAAGCCCGCTTCTACCCATGACAACCGAAATATTATCAAGTTCGATATCATTGGCCTTAAGTTCTTTTTTAATGCACTCAATACGGAAATTCTTCTGATCAAGGGTTGTTTTGAATGCTGCCAACTTATCCCTGTCGTGCTTTATATTTTTTAAGAAAACCGGTTCAACATTGCGTAAAACGGCAACTTTAGTCTTGTGGACTTCGGGATAAATGATAAGGATATGCTTTGTTGACATCGGCTTATTTTTTATGGTTTAAAATTACTGATTAATTGGATAAATCAAATTAAAAAAAAAGGACAATTTACTATGGTCACTTTCGTTGATGTCCTTAGTCACCATTGTTGGTGTCCTCACCAACATCATAGGTTCAATTTTAATTGGTTAAAATAAGCCTTTGAAGAGGGATCCAACGTGGTGCAAGTATTTTCTTCTTCCAACAATTCTCCTCTTTGTCGGTGTCTTCACCAGTAACAAGTTTGAATGGAAATGAATTGGTAGTTAGTAAGAAAGTTGTAAAACTCTAAGGTTCTAATCTGGTAGATTTCTTTTTCTTCTCGAAATAAGCGATCCCTTTTTCGGTAGCAATACTGCGGACAAAACTTTCGAACATCTGGTTGAACATTGTATCCATCGAGAATTTTTCGGGAGGAAAATTATCTGTGTCGTGTAAATCAATCAAGCGCCTGATATACAAACGGGCAACCAGTTCAATACTTATATCGTCACGATAGAACCCAAGGCTGATTCCTTTTTGCAGGTTAATCTGGATTTTTCCATAAATAAAATTGATGCGTTCATCAATATGTTTTTGATATACCTCGGGAAACAACTCTTTATATTTATGGGTAACTGAGGGGCTGAGATGAAAAAACTTACGCGCCATCTCATTGATAACTGTAAAGAGGATATCAATGGCATCGTTGTAACCATCAAAATCGTGTACAACAAATATTTCTTCAAATTTACTGCGCTCGTCCTCTAAGATTTTTTCAGCCAAAATTTCATCTCCCGGAAAATATTTATCAAGCAAATCATTGGAAACATCGGGGTTCTTTTGAAGCATTTCGAGCGAAATGGCTTCAATTCCCTTCTCGTTGGCAATAGTTCGTATTTGGCCTATTATTGACTTCAGCTCCTGGTTCATCAACCAATCATCATTACTTGGAAACAAAAATAGAAAAATAAAAACAGTTTACAATCACACCAAAACTGACTTATCAACTGACTTATTCAACCAAAACCATCTGTCGTTTTTCAACTTTTTTCCGGCTGTTTAGTACCAGGAAGTAAACACCTGATTTAAGGTTAAATTTCCCTGCATCAAATTCAGCATTGTACTTCCCGGGCAAAACCATCTCGTTATCAACAATCACGGTAATCAACCTTCCGTATATATCATACACAGCCAGCGTAATTTCGGAAGGTTCAGTTAATTTATAAGAATAATATGTGCTTTCAGTAAAGGGATTGGGGTAATTCTGCGCAAGGCTGAATGGTATATTATCTTCAGGCTCATCAATACCAACTGTCATATCAATTATTGCAGTCCAAAGCGACATGGATGTACCATCGGCCCGAGCCCAGATTGGCCGCACCTGATAGTTAAAAGCGGTGATGTTGGTATAATCACCAAAAAACACGCCACTGGAAGGAATGAATGGACTTTCACTAATCAGTATATTTTCAAAAGTTTCCCCTCCGTCAGTTGATCTTGCCATATATACATCAGTATTACGGTCATCGTAATTGCGCCTGTCGTAAAAAACAAAATAGATATCGCCATTGGCATGGTCAACAGTCATCCAGGTAAAAAACTGCTGCTTTCCAGGTTCATCATCATTTACGCGTTTGGCTTCCGTCCAGGTGTTGCCGCCATCTGTTGATTTGCTAAACCAGATATCCGTATCGTCCTCTCCATTTCTTTGATCTGACCAATTCACATAAATGTTTCCCTGGTACGGGGAATTGCTAATGTCGCAGCATGTGATTGGTAAGCCATTTGCGCGGTTAATCCCAGGAATATCGTAATTCCATCCCGTTGGATGGGCATCTATAAAAATGTCTTCATCAAGCCAGGTCTCACCGCCGTCCAATGAGCGATCGAACACCAAACCTGCGGGACCCGACCAGGCTACGTAAACCTCACCATTGGGGCCAACTGCAGGAACAGCTCCTTCAGTCGTATTATCGCTGTCAATACAGTCGCCGGATATTTCATTAATTTGAACGGCATCTGACCATGTTTCGCCGGTATCGGCAGATTTACTGAACATGATGTTACTGAATTTATCATCGTCCGAAGTACCGTATTGATCAAATTGTGTCCATGTTACATAGATAGTATTTGTGGCACTATCCACAACTGCCCATTCCTTGTCCTGTGCTTTGGTTCCATTTAAACCCATATAGGTTCCGTCATTCCATTCAACCGCATCTATGTCAAATTTCTGGCAAACGATACGGTCAATCCAATTACCTTGCGGTGGATTTGACAAATGGAAAAAATAAAAATCTCCTGCTGTATCAACTATGATGCACGGATCGCCCCAAACACCATATTGTTCTGATACCAAATTGCCCCTTGTCCAGTTGTAACCGCCATCAATAGAGTAATAATAACTCCTTAGATTGGAACCCGCCACCAATTGATCGGGGTTTTTGGGGTTCATAATAATGCTGGGTTCATTGGGGCTTTGTGATGTTCCGATCAGGATATTTTCATATTGTCCGAACAGTTGCGTAGCAAAAACGATTACTATGCAGAAAAGTAGAAGTCTTCTCATACTCCAGGGTTTGGTTGCAATTTTTGATGGGGTTTCAATCCATCATTTCTGGCAGAAAGCACAAATTTACAATAAGTTGACCAAAAACACACTTAGAGATTGTTTAAATTTCGTTTTTAGAATTTATTATGATTGAATTTTTAGTCAGATCGAGGCATTTTTGAGACGCATAGCCATCCGCGTGCCGCTGAAGCTTTAGCGGAGGCGCAAGCTACGTGTCGAAAAAAAAACGATGATGTGGCGAAAAAGATACATAATAAACCTGAAGCCCGCCTGACCGGCTGGGCAGGGATGAATTTTAAACAGTCTCTCAATATTTTATATTTTTGGTCAATAATATTGACCTTCCACAGATGAAAAAAGTTGCACTGCACTGGCAGATTCTTATTGCCTTAATTATAGCGATTGTTTACGGACTGATATTTTCAACTTCTTACCGTTTTACAGCCGACTCGTATAAGTTACTGAACAGGCGAAACGTGCCGACAGAAATTCAGGACAAACTTCATGCATTGGACGACAGGGAATTCACTTCCATGTCAACATTCAATCAAGCCCTTGAAGATTTGCCTGATTCAGAAGCGCTTAATTCGTACAAATCCACCATCATTAAAGCTGCTTACAATAATCAACCAATTATTTACGTCAGTTGGATGGGCGATCTCTTTATCAGGGCATTAAAAATGCTGATCATTCCACTGATCCTGTCTTCGTTGATCTCAGGGATAACCAGCATTGGGTCAGGTAGTAACCTCGGCAGACTGGGCTTTAAAACCCTGATGTATTATGTGGTAACCAGTTTTTTTGCAATCCTTACAGGACAGATACTGGTAAACTTATTTAAACCCGGTGTTGGCGCCAACATAAACTTTGTGCAGGAAGTGGAAGGCCTGGTAGAAAAACAAAAATCATTTTTGGAAATTATCGTTGAAATTATTCCTGATAACATCATCAGTGCAATGGCAAACAATGAAATGCTTTCGATCATTTTTTTCGCTTTAATCTTCGGCTTTTTTATTACCCAAATAAAAAAGAAACATGCTGAGGTTTTAAAGGATTTCTTCACGGCAGTTTTTGAAGTGATGATGAAAGTAACACTGTTTGTGATCAAATTCACCCCACTTGGCATATTTGGCATTGTTGCAAAAACCATCGCCGACCAGGATGACCTTGGTGGGCTGGTCACCAGTATGGGTTTGTATATGCTTACTGTTATTCTGGCGCTTGCTATTCATACCATGATCACTTTGCCTGTCATTGTTCGCTGGATTGGAAAGGCAAGTCCCTTAAAGCACCTCAGGAATATGAGCACACCACTACTGACAGCTTTTTCTACCTCGTCATCTGGCGCTACATTACCGCTTACTATTCAGGCTGTTGAAGAAAAATCGGGGGTGTCGAACAAAATCAGCAGTTTTACTTTACCGCTTGGCGCCACAGTAAACATGGACGGAACAGCCCTGTACGAATGTGTTGCAGCAATATTTATTGCCCAGGCTTACGGCGTTGACCTAAGCTTTATACAACAAATCATTATTGTGTTTACTGCCTTGCTTGCCTCCATTGGAGCAGCTGCAATCCCAATGGCAGGTCTGGTTATGATCACGGTAATATTAACTGCGGTTGGCTTACCGCTCGAAGGTGTAGGACTAATTCTTGCCGTGGACAGGATTCTGGATATGTTCCGAACAGCAACTAATGTTTGGAGCGACAGTTGTGGAGCTGTTGTGATTGCTAAGACGGAGGGAGAGGAGTTGAAGGTTTGATGGAGGTGTGGAATGTGAATGAGTGAATGAGAAAATGAGTGAACATCCTAAAATAATAATCATGACAGAAAAAGAAATTTTTATTGAAAAATTAAGAAAAAGAACCAGGACATTTGCAGTTGATGTTATTAATTTTTGTGATTCCTTAAAGAAATGCAAAGCATCTTCTGTTGTCACATACCAGTTGATAAAATCTGCATCATCAACAGGCGCCAATTACCGTGCAGCATGCAGGGGCAGGTCTAAGGCTGAGTTTTTCAGTAAAATTTGTATTGTCGTAGAAGATGCGGATGAATCAGAATACTGGCTGGAGTTAATCGATGAGGCACAATTATCAAATAAAACTGATGAACTGGCACGACTCCTAAAAGAAACAGGTGAAATAACAAAAATAATGGGCAAAGCCAAAAACTCAACTTACAAAAGTAATTAACTCACGCATTCAAGCATTAAATCATTCACACATTCAAGCATTAAAAAAGATGAACACAAAACCAAAACGCATCGGAATCCTCACAGCCGGAGGCGACTGCCCGGGACTAAATGCAGCCATCAGGGGCGTGGGCAAAACAGCAATTATTAAGTATGGAATGGAGGTAATTGGAATTTCAGATGGTTTTCTGGGGTTGATCAACAACAATTATTTTCCGATGGAAGAAAAAATGCTTTCCGGTATTTTAACCGAAGGAGGAACCATTCTTGGCACTTCACGCGAAAAACCATTCAAGAAGAAAGGCCACCTTGACATCGACAAACCCAAACTGATCAAAAATAATTATGATGAAATCGGCCTCGACTGCCTGGTTTGTATCGGTGGAAACGGCACCATGAAAACAGCAGCAAAACTTGCGGCGGAAGGCTTAAATGTGATCGGCCTGCCCAAAACCATCGACAATGACGTATGGGGAACAGACCAGACATTTGGTTTTGATTCGGCACTAAACATCTGTACTGATGCTATTGACCGTCTCCATTCCACAGCCAACTCGCACAAACGAATCATGGTGATCGAGATCATGGGGCACGATGCCGGATGGCTGGCCTTGTATGCGGGAATGGCTGGAGGTGGTGATGTGATCCTGATACCGGAACTTGACTACGACATTGATATTGTAAACGAATACCTGCTCGAAAGGGCCCGAAAAGAAAAACCTTACTCAATTGTTGTGGTTGCGGAAGGGATTGAAAAACCGAAAAAACAATCTGCCGCATCCTATATATCTGAAAAGATAGAAGAAGGAACAGGCATGGAAACACGCAAAACCATTCTCGGATATATCCAGCGGGGCGGAAGTCCATCACCCATGGACAGGATACTGGCAACACGTTTTGGCGCCTATGCAGTTGATTTGATCGCACAGGGAGATTACAACAAAATGGTGATTAAAAAAGGAG
>JAUVKF010000085.1 GCA_030596395.1 Chlorobiota bacterium
CAATGAATTGAGTTTTGAACAGTTCGTTGAACAATTCATAACACAATATATTAAGCTGTTAAAAAGCAAGCCGTTTATCCCTCACTTTGTTATTCATGAACTGAACAGAAAACCTGAGCGGATTGTTGAACAAATGCAAAATAAAAATTTTATCAAACAAAAAATATTCGACATGATCGAACAGGCGATTGAAGATAAAATTATCAGACCTATCCAACCTGTTCACCTGATCACAAACATTTTAGCCATGTGTATTTTCCCATTTGTTGCCAAACCTATCATCACCGGTTTTGCCCTGGATGGTGACACAAAAAAATATGCAGCCTATATTGATGAACGCCCACAGGAAGTTGTAAATTTTGTGAAAAATGCCATTTTTATTAAACCCAATCATGTGTTATGAGAACAATATTCATTTTACTGACCGTATTGGTAGGGCCATTTGTTATAGCCCAGGAAATAACCCTGGAAGATTGCCATAATAATGCAATTGAACAATATCCAAATTTGAAGCAAATAAGTATTAACCGGGAGGTTTATGAAAACAATTTAAAAAACGTCAAAAGAAACTATTATCCTTCATTAAACCTTAATGGACAGGCTCACTACCAATCGGATGTAACTAAAGTACCAGCAGCACCAATACCGGCTTTTGATGTACCTGAAATTTCAAAAGACTGGTATAAACTAAATCTGGATGTGGAACAAATGATCTATGATGGGGGAGTTACAGCTGGACAAAAAAAGGTGGAACTTGCAAAACATGAAATCTCTGACCAGAAAATCCAGGTGGAGCTTTACCAGTTGAAAGAACGGATCAATCACTTGTTCTTTAATATCATCTTTCTGAAAAAGAACCTGGAAATACTGGAAGTCCTCTATAAAAACCTCAATGCGCAAGTTGAGGAAATGGAAATAGCTTATGATAACGGAATAATTTTAAGTGCTGATGTAGATGCAATAAAAGTAGAGTTGTACAAAACCGATCAGCAAATCATTGAAAAAACGGAAGACATCCGGGGCTTGATCGCATCGCTGAATGAATTAACAAAACTGGATATTGAAAATACTGATGACCTGGTTGAACCGGAATTGTCAATTGATAATTATGATTTTGTAAACAACAGGCCTGAATATATCCTGTTCAATAAACAACAATCACAATTGGTCGCAATGAAATCGCTGGCAGGCTCAAAACGCTTACCGGTTTTAATGGCTTTCGGACAACTGGGATACGGTAGGCCTGGCTATGATATGCTGAATGATAACTTTGATGATTATTATTTGATTGGCGCCCGGTTGCATTGGAAAATATGGGATTGGGGAAAGGTAAAACGTGAAAAACAAATTTTCGATCTTCAGAATGAAATCATATTAAGCCAGAAAGAAACCTTCGATCAAAACCTGAAAGCCGACCTGCATCAGCGAATTGCAGGCATTGAAAAATATGAAAAGATCATCGGATCGGATGAAATAATAGTAAAACTTCAACATAATGTTGTCAATACAGCTGAAAACCAGTTTGAAAATGGGACCATTACCTCTACCAACTATCTGATTGAAGTGAATAAAATGGTAAGCGCCAAACTGAATTTAGAAGCACATAAGCTGCAATTAGTATTTGCAAAATATCAGTATTTAACGGCAGTTGGAAATTTATAAACCTGAAAAAATATTGTCATGCAACGTACATTTTTATTTTTAATAATAAGCGCAATCATTGCTACATCCTGTTCCAATAATGGCGAACGATCATTTGCATACGGAAATTTTGAAGCTACCGAAGTTATCGTCTCTGCCCAGGCCATGGGCGAATTAGAGCAAATTAGTTTTCAGGAAGGCGATATACTTGAAAAGAATGCTGTTGTGGGGATAATTGATACTACTGACCTGGTTCTGAACAGGCGCTTGCTCATCCAGCAAAAGCAAACCATCGGTGCTCAACTGAGAAGCATTAATTCGGAAATTGAAGTGGCCGAGCAACAACTTCAGAATAGTCTGGTTAACCGGCAAAGAACTGAAAAGCTATTTAAACAGGGTGCGGCAACGCAGAAACAAATGGACGATATAAACGGCATGGTCGATATAAACCGTAAACAAATCAACGCCATAAAATCAAGAAAAGAAGCCATTTTAAACCAGATGAATGGGATCGATATTCAGGTTGAACAAATTGAAGACAGAATTAATAAATGCCTGATAAAAAATCCTTTAAAAGGCACGGTGCTTGTGAAATATGCCGAAAAGGGTGAGTTAGCATCTGTAGGAAAACCACTTTATAAATTGGCTGAGCTCGAAAGAATGAAATTGAAAGCCTATATTAGCGGCGCTCAATTAGCAGATGTAAAGATTGGACAGGAAGTTCAGGTGATATACGATAAAAACAAAGAGGAAAATTTTAGTGTAACAGGAACAATTGAGTGGATATCATCAACAGCTGAATTTACTCCCAAAACAATACAGACGAAAGAAGAGCGTGTTAACCTGGTTTACGCGGTGAAAGTGCTGGTAAAAAATGATGGCTCAATAAAAATCGGCATGCCCGGCGAGTTCAACCTAAACAAAGATTAATTTAAATAATTATAAATCAATCAATTAAAAAATGCTTATGAAATTTAAAGGTTTTATGATCCTTATTGCGGGTCTGATGTTTCTTCCAATGTTAAATGCAAATGCACAGGAGGTAAAAAGTGATGATATACTTGGTATCTGGTTAAATGAAGACAAAGATGCCCACGTCAACATTTATATAGAAAACGACAAGTATTATGGAAAAATAGTATGGCTGAAAGACCCCATTGATGAGGAAACCGGAAAACCGAAACTGGACGATGAAAATAATGATGAAAGCCTAAGGGACAGGCCGGTAATGGGATTATTATTATTACGCGATTTTGAATTCGATGGAGACGATGAATGGGAAGATGGAAAAGTTTATGATCCTAAAAATGGCAAAGATTATAGTTGCTATATGGAATTTCCCGATGAAGATGACAAAAACAAATTAAAAGTACGAGGGTATATTGGTTTTAGTTTATTAGGAAGAACCACCTATTGGACAAGGGTAGAATAGACCTAAGAGACAAGACTTAAGACCTTAGATATTATTGAGCAATTTAACAAATAGAACAACTAAATTCCCCTCTTGGGAGGGGTTAGTGGTGGGTTAATTCCCTTTTCAAAGGGAGATGCCGTCCGCGTGTCGCTGAAGCTTTAGCGGAGGCGCAAGGCAGAGGGGTTTATTTTCTCCTCTTTTCCGCCTGCCTGTCCGCTGTAGCCACCATGGCAGATGGACCAGAGCAAACCGGCGGACAGGTTGGGGATCAAAGAGGGTAATGTCAGTCAACATCAACATACGAAACATAACAAAAAGTTTTGGCGAAATTCAGGCGTTAAACAATGTTAGCCTTGATATTGACCAGGGAGAGCTTTTTGGATTTATCGGACCGGATGGATCCGGGAAAACCAGCCTTTTCAGAATACTGACCAGCCTGCTTCTTCCTGACACCGGTACTGTTTCTGTTGATGGATTGGACGTGGTAAAAGATTTCAAAAAAATCAGAAATATTACCGGATACATGCCCGGGCGCTTTTCGTTATATGCAGACCTTAGTGTTGAAGAAAACCTGAATTTTTATGCAAGCATTTTCAATACTTCAGTTAAAGAAAACTACGATCTGATAAAAGATATTTACAGCCATATTGAGCCTTTTAAAAAAAGAAAAGTCCATGCACTGTCTGGCGGAATGAAACAAAAACTTGCCCTCTCATGTGCCCTTGTGCATAAACCCAGCTTGCTCATTCTTGATGAACCTACAACAGGTGTGGATGCTGTTTCCAGGATGGAATTCTGGGAACTGTTGAAAAAGATGCAGAAAATAAATATCACCATCCTGGTTTCAACACCTTATATGGATGAGGCTTCGCTTTGCGACCGTGTAGCTTTGATGCAGAATGGGAACCTGCTGGCGGTTAATACCCCTCAACAGATCATTAAGCAGTATAAACAACAAATCTTTGCTGTGAAAACGGATAATATGCATCCGCTGGTTGCTGACCTTGAACGAATGAATAAGGAAGCACTTGTTTACCGTTTTGGAGAAAGCATCCATGTTTCTTCAAATGCTTATGACCTTGAACTATTTGAATCCGAATTAAAAACAAATCTTTCCAAACTTAATCATAAGGATATCCGGATTAATAAAATTAGCCCGCTTATCGAAGATTGTTTCCTGGCATTAATGGATAAAAATGTGGTAGAATGAATAAGAATGACCACATTATCGAAGTTAGAGACCTGGTGAAGAGGTTTGGTAGTTTTACAGCAAATGATCATTTGAATTTTACGGTTTCAAAAGGCGAGATTTTTGGATTTCTTGGCGCCAATGGAGCGGGGAAAACTACAGCAATTAAAATTCTTTCAGGACTATCAAAACCAACCTCGGGCGTTGCAATTGTTGCTGGTTTTGATGTGGCAAAGTATCCAAATAAGGTCAAAAAGAATATTGGTTATATGAGCCAGCATTTTTCGCTTTACGATGATATGACGGTGAAAGAGAATTTCAGGTTCTATGGTGGTATTTTTGGGTTGAGCAGAAAATCGATCAGGGAAAAAACAGAGTATTATCTTGAGAAGCTCAAAATGCAGAATTTCAGGAATATGCTTCTGAAACAAATCCCGTTAGGCTGGAAACAAAAACTGGCATTTTCAGTTGCCAATATTCATGAACCTGCAGTGGTTTTTCTTGATGAGCCAACCGGTGGTGTGGATCCAATTACCAGGCGTCAGTTTTGGGAATTGATTTACGATAGTGCTGACAAGGGGACTACGGTATTTGTTACCACCCATTACATGGACGAAGCCGAGTACTGTGAGCGGGTATCAATCATGTCGGAAGGGCGAATAGAAGCTATTGGTTCACCGGGTAAGTTAAAAGAAGAATTTGGTGTAAATACAATGGATGAAGTATTTGTTCAAATAGCAAGGACTCCCCTTGATCCCCCCATAGGCGGGACAGATAGGGGGAATAGTTTTAAAAAACAGGTAAACTAATTTTCCTCTCCCATTGGGGAGGGGCTTGGAGAGTGGTCATGTGGGCTTTTATTAAAAAAGAATTCTTTCATATTTTCCGCGATTACCGGTCGATGGTTATTCTTTTTGGGATGCCAATAGTGCAGGTTTTGTTGTTCGGTTTTGCCATTACCAACGAAATCAATGATGCACAGATAGCAATACTTGATCACTCAAAAGATGTGGTAACACGCGAATTGACCCAGAAGATAGTCTCATCCAATTATTTTTTACTGGTTGAAAACCTGGAGAGTAACAACCAGATTGAAGCTGAATTTAAAAAAGGAGATATCAAACAAGTTGTTATTTTCGAATCAGGATTTGCCAGAAAACTTGAGAAAGAAGGTAAGGCCAGTATACAATTACTATTGGATGCATCGGAGCCTAACACAGCAAACATGCTGAATGCTTATACTACCGGGATAATAAATACATACAGCATGCAAAAGATGATAAATAGCAATGCGGTTCCTCTTTCAATTCAGGTAGATTCCAAAATGCTTTTTAACCCTGAACTAAAAAGTGTTTACATGTTTGTACCGGGTGTAATAACAGTTTTACTGATGCTGGTTTCGGCCATGATGACTTCCATTTCAATTACCAGGGAAAAAGAACTGGGGACCATGGAAGCCCTTTTGGTTTCTCCATTAAAACCCATCCAGATCATTATCGGAAAAGTAACACCTTATGTTTTGCTTTCATTCATCAATCTGGTTGTGATCTTGTTATTGGCAAAATTTGTTTTTCTGATGCCCATTCGCGGTAGCCTGGTGTTGCTGCTTGCTGAGTGCTTGTTATTTATAGTGATGGCCCTGGCATTGGGAATTCTAATTTCCACCATCAGTAAAACACAGCAACAAGCCATGATGATGTCGATGTTTGCATTGATGCTGCCTACCATCCTTTTATCAGGGTTTATTTTCCCGATTGAAAATATGCCATTGATTTTGCAGTATATAAGCCACCTTATGCCACCAAAATGGTTTATTATCATTATTAAAAATATTATGCTTAAAGGTGTTGGTATTTCATATTTCTGGAAAGAAACACTGATCATTGCTTTTATGACGGTATTCTTTATTGGAATGAGTGTGAAAAAGTTTAAGATTAGATTGGAGTAATGGAAAAAACTAATTACGAATCAATGACAATTGCTTGACTAATGAAACCTAAGAATCAAGAACCAAGAACAAAGAATTAAGAAAATGACATTCCAACATCCGGTAACCAGAGACCAGTAAGCAGTGAGAACAATCTTTTACATATTACAAAAAGAATTTACTCAAGTATTAAGGGATAAATTAATGCTGCAGATTATTTTTATCATCCCTGTTGCCCAACTCCTTATACTTGCCTATGCTGTAACTTTCGAAATAAAAAATGTCCGGTTTATTACCATAGATCACGATAGATCCACTCATTCAAAAAAGCTTATCAATAAATTCAACGGTTCTGCTTTTTTCGAATATAAGGGTAATGCAGAAAATTACGAGGAAGCAGAAGAAATGATTATAAGCGATAAAGCCGACCAGGTTTTAGTGATTGAACCGGGATTTGGTAAAAAATTGAACACAGAAAGAACGGGTAGTGTCCAGGTGATTACCAACGCCATAAATGGCAATGCTGCCAGCTTGATGAGCGCCTACGCCACATCCATTATTGCTGATTATAACAGGGAAATTATTATTGAGCAAAACCCTGTAAATTTTACCGGGCTTCCTATTGATACAAAGCCATCTTTCTGGTATAATCCTGAACTGGACTACATAACCTACATGGTTCCCGGAATTCTTGTCTTACTGGTTACCATTATCGGTATGTTCCTTTCCGGGATGAACCTGGTGAAGGAAAAGGAGATTGGTACAATTGAGCAAATCAATGTAACACCTATTAAAAAGTACCAGTTTATTGCCGGAAAACTGATTCCATTCTGGGTCATTGCAAATATTGATCTGGCTTTTGGGTTGGTTATTGCAAAATTGGTTTTCAATATTCCGATAATTGGCAGCCTTCCTTTACTGTTTTTTGTCGCTTCCATATATCTTGTTGTTATCCTGTCGTTCGGGCTTCTTATTTCCACACTCACCAACACCATGCAGCAATCTATGTTTATTTCATGGTTTTTTCTGGTTATATTTATTTTAATGAGCGGACTATTCACACCAATAGAAAGCATGCCGCAATGGGCCCAAATGATCGATACAATTAATCCGGTTGCCTATTTTATTAAGATCAACCGCATGATTATGCTGAAAGGTTCTGGTTTTATGGATTTTCAGAGAGAATTCTGGATACTGATAGTCTATGCCATCGGGATGTTCATTTTTTCAACCATGCGCTATCGAAAAACGGCTTAATTTTTACAGGTATTTTTTATCAATATTGACATTTTGTCGTATAACTCTTAGAAAAAACCATTATTTGATTTTTTGTATTTTGGTCATGCCCATTAAAAACACCTTATGAAGCGTCTTTTGTTTCTGGTTTTCCTGATCCCGTTTTTCATCCTGTCGTGTAATTATTTATTTGATAAGTACAACAAAACAAAAGAAAAACAGGCAATAACAGCAGATTATACGCTTGACAGTATATTGGCACGAAAAAAATTACGAGCCGCTACCGATTATGGATCAGTAAGTTATTTAATATACAGAGGCGAGACAATAGGATACCAATATGAATTGCTCAAACAATTTAGTAGCTATCTTGGTGTTGATTTGGAGATTGTTATCGAAAAAGATCTCATGAAAAGTTATGAAATGCTTATCAATGATGAGATTGACTTGATCGCAATGGGACTTACAATAACCGGTGAGCGTAAAAACTATGTTGAATTTTCAGATCCCATCATAACAACCCGCCAGGTGTTGGTACAACGATTGCCGGAAAAGTTTCAGCAAATGGAAACCAAAGATGAAATAGAATCGTATTTACTCCGCAATCAGATTGATCTGGCGGATAAGTCAATATACGTTCAAAAAGGTACAATATTCGTTGAGCGGCTTGCAACCCTTGCCAATGAGATCGGAGATACAATCAATGTATTTGAAGAGGACAAAAATGTTGAGGAGTTAATAGCTGCAGTATCAAATGGCGAGATAGATTATACAGTTGCTGACCGATACGTTGCCATAGTTAATACCAGGTATTATCAGAACATTGATGTAAATACACCCATCAGTTTTCCGCAACGTATTGCATGGGCAGTAAACAAAGGGCAAACCAGTCTGGCTGATACCATCAATGAATGGCTGGCAGAATTTAAGAGTACGCTGCTATCAAGATTGTTGTACAATAAATACTTTAAAAATATACGATCAGGCAGGATTGCCCGCAGCCAGTACAGTTCCTTCAGCGGCGGTAAACTATCGCCCTATGATGAATCAATTAAGCAGGCAAGTAAATTGATCAACTGGGACTGGCGGTTGCTTGCATCAATGATATACCAGGAATCGGAGTTCAAACCCAATGTAAAATCGTGGGTTGGCGCTTACGGATTAATGCAGATGATGCCGCATACCTTTGAAAAATACGGACTGGACACTACAGCTACGCCGGATCAGCAAATAATTGCCGGTGCCAAATACCTTAAGTATCTTGAAAAACAATTGCCTGATGAAATTACGGACACTGCAGAGATGATCAAATTTACGTTGGCATCATATAATTCAGGTATTGGGCATGTATTAGATGCCAGGCGGTTAGCTCAAAAATATGGCAAAGATCCCAATCAATGGTCCGGTAATGTTGATCATTTTATCCTGAACCTTTCTGATAAGTTTTATTACCATGATTCAGTGGTATATTATGGATATTTGAGGGGGGAGGAAACGTATAAGTTTGTGAACGAAATCGTCCAAAGATTTGAGGATTATAAAAACCTGATCAAAAAATGAGTTTTATTTGGGTTCGTCCTTTGTGTCTTTTGTATCCTTTGTTTCCGGCGTATCTTTTTTTTCATCTTCACCACCAATCCCTTCTTTAAACTCTTTCATGCCTTTACCGACCCCTCTCAAGAGTTCCGGAATTTTTCTACCGCCAAATAATAACAGAACAACAACAACAATTGCAGTTATTTCCCACGGGCCCAACCAGCCGGCCTGATGAACAAGAATATTATTTAATTCGATCATGAATAGGTTCATTGCTCTCGTAATTTCTGTTTGTTATACAAAGATAGGATATAAAACGTGATTTTGTGTTAAATACATAAAAATCGTTTTGTCACAAGCAAACAGTTTCTAAATTTGTAAAGATTGAAAATCAGAAAAATTTATATGATGGATACAAAGTATTTCCTGTTTGTTATTGTCTTCGCTTTATTGTCGGTTACCCTTTTCGGGCAAGAAAAAAAAACCGATTGGCAGAAACTGCACTACCTCTCCGAAGAAGAGATGCAGATAGAATTTGACTTTACAAGGGATTTCTACGAAACAGACCCTCCTGCTCCGCCTGTTAGAAATGTTGCTGAATTCGATCAAATGCAGGCTGTTTTGATCCGGTATCCTTTCGGAATACCTTATACATTAATTAAAGAAATGGCTGATGATATTGAGGTTATTACCATAGTCGCAAACCCATCACAAGAACAAACCGTACTGGCTGCATATACAGCAAACAATGTAAATACCGGGAATTGCTCCTTTATTTATGCAGCATCCGATAGTTACTGGACAAGGGATTATGGTCCCTGGTATGTTTTTGATGGTAATAATCAGCCTGGTATTGTCAACTTTCCATATAACCGGCCGCGGCCTAACGATAACGACATTCCAATCCACATGGCCACATACCTTGATATTGATCTTTACGGAATGAATTTATCGCATACGGGCGGAAATTACATGACTTGCGGATTGGGTAAGTCATCATCTACCGACCTGATTTGGGATGAGAATCCGGGTTTGAGTGAAGAGGATATAGACTCACTTGTATTTCATTACCTGGGTATTGAAAACTATTTTGTACGGCCTGATCCGCTTGATGAATACATCAAACATATTGATTGTTGGGGCAAATTCCTTTCCCCAGGAAAAGTATTAATTGGAGAAGTATTGGAAAGTGATTACCGCTATGCGGATTTTGAAGCAGCAGCAAACTTTTTCAAAAATACAACCAGCAGTTATGGTATACCTTACGAGGTATTCAGGGTGATGACCCCGGGTGGTTCACCGGCTACCGCTTATACCAATTCGTTAATTCTGAATAATAAAGTATTTGTTCCGCTATCCGGAAGCACATTGGATGACGAGGCACTAGAAGCCTATGAAGAGGCTATGCCCGGTTATGAGATTGTTGGGATTATGTATGGAGGATGGCAAAATACCGATGCTCTCCATTGCAGAACAAAAGGCGTAGCTGACCTGGGAATGCTTTACATCAAACATATACCATTGCTTGGCATGATAGGACATCAGTATGATTATGAAATATCAGCAGAGGTTATCGCCTATAGTGGTGAAGATATTTATTCGGACTCTGTTTTTGTGTATTACAGTGTTAACGGGGGCGATTTTGAGAGCAACCTCATGGAATATGAATCGGGAACAACGTGGACCGGAATAATTAATGATATTGAAGCAGGCGATAGCGTGAGCTATTATTTATATGCAGCAGATGAATCGGACAGAAAAGCGATGCATCCTTACATCGGACAACCCGATCCACACGAGTTCATTGCTTTTTGGATAGGAGATGACCCGCTTTTGCTTGAACCCGATACCTTATTGTTTTTAACTTTTGACGATTGTGTGAATGGACTACCTTTTAATATTATTAATGTAAGCAACGATTCGATTGAGATCACCAACATCACCCCCTGGTCGGTTGATGAAGGATTTTTGTGGGAAGTATTGGACATGCCTGATTTGCCCTTAAAAATAGGTTCTGACGATACATTAACAATAAATGTTGTTGTAGGCATTCCGGTACGTTCATCAGGTGAATTATTACAGGATACCATTTTTGTGAATACTGCTGAAAATGAATTTTCTTCATTGATCATAGTTGACAGTGACCTGGTGCAGGGCCTGGAAGAGTTTGATTCTGAAAATCAGGTTGATGTTTATCCAAATCCATTCCAGTCGCAATTATGGTTTGAATTTGATTTAAACCGGAATGAAAATGTCATGGTAAACCTGTTTGATCTTTCGGGAAGGTTGGTTTATTCATCACAAAGTAATTTAAATCACGGTTTGCAGCGTGTTAAAATCGATGCATCCCGAATTGGATTAAAACCCGGAACTTATATTTACCAGGTTGTAATAGGAAAGGAACCACAAACAGGGAAGATTATTTATAAACCTTAAGGTTTAGCAATTTCAAGCGTGGACGCTTGAAACAGAAATAGTTAAAATCACTCTGCTTCAAGCGTCCACCTTGAAGTTAAAATTGTCAATCAATTAATATTTTCCTGCCAGGCAGCAATTTCATCCACCTGCACAGGAGGGATATCCAATTTGTTCTTTTTCCTGAAACCATTCAGTTTCTGATGAACAGCAGTGGGTTTGGCCTCCTTTAACTGAGTAGGTGTTGCAAATCCGGCGGAAATAACATGCTCCGCCCATTCCGATGGAACGCCCGCCTTTACAAAATCTTCGGCAGTAATGACTTTTCTCTTTTTCTCAGGCCGCATTTGCGGAAAGAAAATCACTTCCTGAATAGATGGCTGGTTGGTCAGAAACATGACCAGGCGGTCAACACCTATGCCCATGCCCGATGTTGGTGGCATGCCATATTCGAGCGCGCGCAGAAAATCTTGGTCGATCCACATGGCCTCATCATCGCCTTTTTCGGCCAGTTTCACCTGTTCCTCAAAACGGGCACGCTGGTCAATGGGATCGTTTAATTCTGTGTAGGCGTTTGCCAATTCCTTTCCGTTCACCATCAGTTCAAATCGTTCTGTCAATTCCGGGTTATCACGATGACGCTTACATAATGGAGACATTTCAACAGGATAATCGGTAATAAATGTAGGCTGGATAAAATGAGGCTCACATTTCTCTCCGAAAATTTCATCGATCATTTTACCTTTTCCCATAGACGCATCAGTATCAACACCTAACTTATCACAGGTTTTTCGCAGTTCAGATTCGTTCATCTTGCTGACATCTACCCCGGTATATTCTTTTATTGCATCTAAAATTGAAAGTCTGCGGAAAGGCGTTTTAAAATCAATCGTATTGTCGCCAACCTGGATTTTCGTATTTCCATGCAGGTCAACCACAATCTTTTCAACCATTTTCTCTGTTAATTCCATCATCCAGAGATAATCCTTATAGGCTACATATATCTCCATCTGGGTGAATTCGGGATTATGAAACCGGTCCATGCCTTCGTTCCTAAAATCTTTGGCAAATTCAAAAACACCTTCGTATCCACCAACAATTAATCTTTTTAAATAAAGTTCATTGGCGATCCTTAAATAGAGCGGAATATCCAATGCATTATGATGGGTAACAAATGGCCTTGCTGCAGCTCCACCCGGAATGGCTTGTAAGATCGGCGTTTCAACTTCCAGATATCCTTTATCATTTAAAAAGTTGCGCATCGAGCGGATAACCTGTGCACGTTTTACAAAAGTGTCCTTTACCTGGTCGTTAACGATCAAATCAACATAACGCTGGCGGTAGCGTTGTTCAGGATCAGTAAAAGCATCATACACCTGTCCATCTTTTTCTTTGACAATGGGTAGGGGGCGAATTGATTTGGCAAGTACCGTAAACTCTTTCACATGAATGGTAATTTCTCCCATTTTTGTTACAAATACAAAACCCTTCACACCAATAAAATCGCCAATATCGAGCAAGCGTTTAAAAACTGTGTTGTACATAGTTTTGTCTTCGCCCGGACATATTTCATCGCGTTTGAAATAAAGCTGGATTCGTCCTGTTGAGTCTTTTATTTCAGCAAAAGCGGCCGCACCCATTATTCTCCGGCTCATGATCCTGCCTGCAAGGCTCACATCCTGAAACTGACTATTATCTTTTGGAAAACTTTCAAGTATATCTTTAGCGAACGTATTCACATTATATTCGGCTTGCGGATAAGGGTTTATCCCGAGTTTTTTCAGTTCTTCAAGTGCATTACGCCTGATTTGTTCCTGTTCGCTCAATTGCATGGTCATCTAAATTTTTTTGCAAAGATAATTATTCGCATGTTCGATTTAAAATGGTTATTCGGTTCCACCATCAACTCCTCCTAAATAAAAAAAAACCAGCACAAGCGTCCGCTTGTGCAGTTGAAACCACAACGCTGGTTCGGGTGAATGCCCGCAACACTGGTATAAGCAGATGCTTAAACCAGAATCAGCATCTGTAATATTAATTACACGAAAAAAAGGCTGTCTATCAAATGACAAACAGCCCTTTAAAATATTATTAACCTGAGTTCGATATAAGCAATGTTCTAAAAAAGAACGATTTGGCTGCTGGCAGGAACCGTTTCGTACTTTATACTTGGTTTTTTCGGCAAGAATGAATACGCTAACAGACCTGAGATAAGGTTAGATATAA
>JAUVKF010000101.1 GCA_030596395.1 Chlorobiota bacterium
TTTTCTCAATGCAAGTTTGGTGTTTCAGGTAATAGACAAATATATTAAAATGACCTTTAAACTTTGTGTAAGGTTGCTCGCTTTTATAAAATTAATTGGAAGTGGATATTTTAGGTTTTTTCAACTCAGGAGATTCTTTCGTCCGCAAGCTCCCTCAGAATTAAACGAATTATTATAGAGAAAACTTCAAATAAAGTGCAGGTGTAAAAGGGATGGCTTCAGCATAAATGTTGATGGTATGGGTTTGGTTGGCAGGAATGCGTTCGAAATTAGCATACTTGATGTTCTGGGTATTCAGGATGTTTAAAATGGAAAGCCCAACTTCTCCTACTACCTTGCGGTTCAGGAATTTATAAATGAAAGATGCATCCCATCGGCTGTAGGTAAGGTCATCATCCGTGCCATTTGGGTTATACGGAGCCCTTGGGAATCCGGAGCCATAAACATAATTGGTTGAAAAATAAAATGGGTCGAAGTTTAGTAATAGTGCCAGCTTAATTTCATGAGTTTGATCCTGTGGCGCCCGGCGGTAATCTTTATTGGGCAAATTGGGCCAGCGTTCTTCAACACGGCCAAGCGAATAAGATACCCAGGCTGAATGCTTTTTCAAATCTTTTTGCAGGAAGAAGTCAACACCATAAACACGACTATCGCCCACAAGCACGCCCTCCCATTGGTGTACTTCGGAGAAGAAATATCGTGTTATTCCGTTTATCCTCTTGTAATAAGGTTCAAGGCTTACTGTCCAACCCTTTTTCATAAACGAAATCCCCAATACAAAATGCGATGCCTTTACAACCGGTATATCCTCATTATTACAGATGGTCCACAAATACCGGTAATTTCCAAGTTCGTCAACAATAGAGCTTTTGGTAATGAACTGGTCATACAAGCCCCAGGCTGCATTGAACTTCCAATGATCGCTGGCCTGGACTGTAACAGAAATGCGCGGTTCAGCATACCATTTCTTGAGATTGGTTGCATAAGTAAAACGAGATCCTATTTTTAATACAGTTTTGCTACCCAGAGCAATATTGTCCTGGATCATGCTGTAAAACCGGCGTGCAGTATCCTGTAAGTCAACTATTCTGTTATCTAAAGTGTCTTCTGATAACTCAATATGGTTTACGTAAAATCCTCCTCCAAATTCAAGTGTATGTTTTTGTCCCAGCGTAAAACGGTTGTCAATCTTAAGCACAAATTCATCCATCAGGTTCCTGGTGTCAAGTTTTTTATGGACAAAAGTAGTGTCGTGTACCTTGTGTTTAACCTGAAAGTCATCGGCAAACTGGCTGACAATACCAGAATAACTCATATTTACATTACTGGTATTCCCACTCTTCCATGTTTTACCATAAAAAAGAGATCCGCCTAATTGTGTATTGGTTTCGGATGTATTTTTTGTGACCGTTAAGTTATTAACCGGTTCGTTTATCGCGTAGGAAAATTTGTCGTTCCCACCATACATGCTGAAGTAAAACAGATCGTTTTTACCAATTTTTTGTGAGTATTTGAAATTCATGTCCCGGAAAACATAATCGGGTATAACATTGATGTCGTTTGTAGTATCTGCATCATTATTTCTTCGGAACTTGGAATTAATTTCAGCTGGGTTATACAGATCATAATATGTATGACGGATTGAGAAGACAATAGAGGCTTTTTTGGCAATAGGGATTTCAACCATGCCATTGAGTGTCATATTGTTAAGTGTAACTGAAAAGGAGGGGGCTTGCATATTCCCATTCTTCCCTGTAATGTTCACAATACCTCCCACACGCTCTCCATACCTGGCATCGAAGCCCCCTTTCATTACCTCAATATCTTTAGCCATTAAAGGGTTGAATGAACTGATATTGTCGTTGAAATTCTTCAGCCCAAAGATTGTAAAGCCATCAAACAATACCTGGCTTTGACCTGCATAACTTCCCCATATTACCAGGTCGTTAGTTGATTCACCTGAAGCCAATACACCAGGCATCAATCTCAACAGGTTAAAAACTGAATTATCGCCAAATCCAGGCAGGAAAAAAGCGACTTTATGGTTTAGTTTCATCAAGCCCGCTTTGCTGCCAATAAGGGTTGATTTATCAATGTGTTTGTTGCTTATCACAACTTCTTTTAGTCCGATACTGGAAGGGGTTAATTTTATTTTTATTGATGTCCCATTAGTAAATGTGCTGTCGAGTACATAGTAGCCCAGATGGCTTGCTTTAACGGTAAAGCTGCTATCGTTTACCGATTTATAATTAAAATTTCCGAGCAGGTCGGTTGCAAGCGTAACTTCGTTGATTTTAATATGCGAAAAGGGGAGGGGTTCACCTGATTTTGAATCTATAATTTGCCCCGAGAACTGGTATTCTATTTTCTTTTCAGGCGGTTTTAAATAGTAGATAATAAAAACATCCCTGTTTTTTTCAAAGTTTAAAGGTTTCCCCTTAAGTAGTTTTTGAATTGCATATTCCGGTGAGGGAAATTGTTGTGAGATTGTTACCGTGTATCTACCCAGCAGTTCATCGTCAAAAGATATCTGCACATCATAATGGTCGCGTATTTCGGTCAGGACCTTGTTCAACGGCTGATCAGAAACATCAATAACAACTTCCTGGCTTTGTAAAATCGAAAGTATTCCAAGAAGTAAAAGAAGTAAGGTACATCTTCGCTTCACCTTGAATCTTAGTTTTGTACCACAAATGCGTTACCTGATTTTGGTACGAATGTAAGTCCAAAAGGTTTACATACCAATTCCAATACTTCTTCGATGGGTTTGTCTTTTGTAAAATAGCCAGTATATGAGTAGTTAATCCCGTTTACGAAAGTGATTTGAACATTATATTGTCGTTCAATTTCTTCAAAAACCATACGAAGCGGAATAGCAGTAAAAATAAATTTGTTATCAACCCATGAAATGGAACCTTCTGTGTCCTCACTTTTATAAATTACAACCTTGCCATCCAGACTAAGTTTGGCCTCATATCCGGGGCTTAAAATTCCTTCGTCTTTATTTTTAGAGATCACCTTTACTTTTCCGGTATGGCAGGTAACCGCATATTGATCATTTCGTGTATTAATATTAAAACTCGTACCCAGAACAACAGTTTTAGCAAGCTTAGAAGTAACAGTAAATCTCTCTCCTTTTTCAACCTCAAAAAATCCCTCTCCTTCAAATTTTACAGTTCGTGAAAAACGCCACCACAGTGGTTTGTAGCTTATTGTGGATTCGGCGTTCATTTCCACACTCGAGCCATCGGGTAACATGGCAGTGAGGTGTTGCCCGGCAGGATTTTGGATGTTTGTTGTGTAAAACCGGAATACTGAAAAAACGGCAACCAACAATAAAACTGTTGCAGCTATCGCAAAAGTCATGCGGTAACTAATTACTCTTTTTGTTTCAGGTACAGATTCTAAATCCAGTTTTGATTCAAGCGTATTCCAGATATCCTCTTTCGATTTCTCAAAAGGGATTTTTGCTTTACCAAAGAAATTATTTGTCAGCTTTTCAAAATCCTGGTTATGGTCGCTATGTTTTTCTGTATTACTCATTAGTAATTCAATGCTAGTCGTAAATATTCCAAAGCTTTCTTCATCCTTTTTTCAACCGCCTTAACACTGATTTCGAGTCTTTCGGCGATTTCGCGGTATTTTAGTTCTTCAAACCTGCTCATCATAAAAACGATCCTTTGTTTTTCGGGCAGATTGCTTAAGGCGACATTGTATTTTTCCTGTAGTTCATTAAACTGAAACTGCTCTTCCGGATTTACTCCGGCCATTTCCGGTTTCATATTTAATTTGAAATTCATCGCTGTTTTTTGTTTTCGGTAGCTGCTGATAAACAAATCGCCTGCAATCTTAAATAACAATCCTTTGACCTTCCCGTCCACAATCCCGAACTGTTTTTCCCATAGTTTGATAAAGGTTTCCTGGGCAATGTCGGTAGCCAGTTCAGTATCGCCCGAGCGGTAGTATATGTAGTTTCTAACTTCATCAAAATGCTTGTTAAATATTTCCTTAAACTGTGAGCGTGTCAAAAGAGGCTTGTGTTTAGTTTGAGGGTAAATTTATACAAATTATCTTCTTTAGTGAACAAATGTAAATTCCCGGGGATTGCTCCCCGGGAATAATGTACAATGAGATATATTTAGTGTAGGAAGATCGTGTAAATCACTCCATCTATTAATATCGTTGCAATGTTATCACATTCACCATCACCGTAGTCAAGTAAGCGGGTCGACATATTTTCGGGACGGATTTCAACAGTTCCCGATACAATATATCTACAGCTTAATTCTTTACGTAATGGATTGATGATTTCCCTTTCCCAGGTTTTACCATTCGGCCTGATGCCATCAGCTTCGCCTGTGATCAGGTAAACATCATCGCGCAGTTTATGTGTCATATATCCTTCTATCCATTCACGCTCTTTCTGGGCATTCCAGCTTAGTGTGCCACCATTAAGTGCAAGATGAATAACACCATTCACATTAACTGTGAAATACGGATGTCCGGCATTGTTTAGTCCCATGTTTGTAACTACCTTGGTACCGTCAACCTGGTTGTCATTTACAAAATAATCATCAAATCCGGTTGTAATAACAGTGCCGGGATGCCTGTATCTTCCTGTGAAGGTTACGATGATTTTACCCCTGCGGTATCTGCCATCGTTGCACAAACAATTTTCATCACCAAAATCAATAGTGAGTTCATATGGATATACAGTAGTATCAAGTGTGACTTCGGCGCAAGGCCCAAGAAAGATACTTTCTGCAGTACTCGATTTTAATCCGCCGCTACCCAGACTATATGCCTCATCAGCAATATTGGTTGCGTTGTCGAAAATGCTTTCAGCAAATGTGTCATCCTGTGAGATGCTTGTATCGCCATTGGGTTCGGTTTCGTCTTTTTTACATGAAGTGACCAGAATTCCCATGCTGATAAATGCGATTAAAACTAATTTGAATGTTACGTTTTTCATAATAAAAGATTTTAAGTGTTTTCGTGTTTATAAATGCTAACCGCATGGGATTGGGTTTGCCCTACTTTTTTAATAAATGTTTAGATAGTCCCGAAGGGATACCTGCGGCAAAGATCTGAGACAGAAGACCTGAGAATCAAGAAACAAGAGCCAAGACTTCCAGAAATTGAGGACTATTAACAGCAAACCAACAGCGGACTCCAGACTCCAAACTCCAGACTCAAAACTCCAAACTCACTGCAATTCTTTCCCCTGTTTTAATGGCAGTTTCAAAGCCGTTTGCTGTATTGGCAAGTAAATCTTCGTCAATGCGAACCTTGTTTTTTTCAAAAAGGAGCACAACTGTGGAGCCACCGAATTCGAAATACCCCTTTTCTTTCCCTTTTTCGGCTAGATTCCCTTTGTAGGTCTGAACGATACTTCCCACCATTGTGGCTCCCACTTCTGCCATGATCACATCGCCGAATACAGGAGTTGAAATGATTACATATTCTCTTTTATTCAGGCAAAAGATTTCAGCCATTTTATGCAGGGCAAGGGGATTGACCGAATAATAATCGCCGTTAATTCGTATGATGGGTGATACACTTCCGCTGACTGGAAAATGAAAACGGTGGTAATCATAAGGGGCAAGCCGGATGACAACCAGGCTGCCATCATGATATTTATTGGCTAGTACCGGATCGTTTAAAAACGACTTTACATCAAACCGGTAATCTTTAATGATGAAATCTGCATTCGTGATGTCGGCATAAGCCATGCATTTGCCATCGGCAGGCGAAACAACAATATTTGAATCGGTATTTACGGGTCTTGCACTTTTTTTAAGTTTCCGGGTAAAAAAATCGTTGAAAGAACTGAAGTGTTGTTTCTGTGCAATACCCAGGTCAATACCGTATTCTTCAACAAACGGCTGAATTTTTTCTGCCGATCCGGGTCCATCCATCATTTTACCGTATAATGACGAAACCACTTTTCTCTTTGCCAAAGTCCACAAAGTAGCTTCACCAACAGGATTGTTGTACAGCCACACCAGCCAATTTTCGCCGGCTACTTTTTCAGTTTTTATTATCTTGCTTTCACGATTTATAAACTTGATTGGGTCTTGCTGTGGCGTAGGATAGAATGCCAGCAATAAGATGCCTGATATCAGCAGCAAGATGATGATCCATTTTTTATTTATTCTTTTGCTTCTCATTATACATTTACATTTTTTAGCAACCAATTACGGATAGCTCAACATAAAAGATCATTGCCATTTCCTCTTTTCGTTTATTTCCTCTTTTTCTCGGAAAGCTTTTTCAAGATCAATATCATATCGGTTGGCGATAGCACACAAGTAAATCAAAATATCAGCAAGTTCATTGCTTACTTCATGTTTCCGGGAGTTGGAGTCAATCTTTATTTTTTCAGACTTTCTTATTGCTTTAAAGAGTTCTCCAATTTCTTCACCCAAAAGCAAACATTTTTCAATTACTGTTTGGTGATCAAAACCTCTTTCAACTTCTAATTCTTTTACATATTGTTGAAGGTCTTGTAATTTAGCTTGTTCTAAGGTTGGCATATTTGATTGAAATTTTGTTTTAATAAAATTCAAATATAGCTATTCATCTCTGCAAATAGAATGTTATAGTTCCCATAGTTTTGCCGGTTCAAAATTTCAATATTATCACAAATTATGTATTAGAATGGGAAGTGGCTTATATTATACCTTCAAATAAGAAAAATTTAAAGTGAAAAGCAAGGCCAATGGCTCCATGAGGAATCTCAGCTATAGTAATAATACGAAAAAGGAAAACTTAGGTGCAGTTCTTTCATTACTCTACTTCCCCCTGATTGACGCCAATTATTATGGTCTAACAAATTGTTTTATAATTATTTTCAGAACCTCTTATAATTAAACTACTTTCGCAAACTTTTTCATAGACTGAAAAAACCGATAACTACTTATACAGATGATTACAATTGCAGACTTAAGAATTCAATTTGGCAAACGGGTATTGTTTCATGATGTAAACCTGAAATTTACAGCAGGAAATTGTTATGGTGTGATTGGTGCCAATGGTGCAGGAAAGTCAACTTTTTTAATGGCAATTTCCGGCGATATAGATACAGCATCAGGAAACATAAGCCTTGGACCAGGAGAAAGACTTTCTGTCTTGAGTCAGGATCACTTTGCCTTCGATGAGTTTTCGGTGCTGGATACGGTAATGAAAGGGCATGAACATTTGTGGAATGTCATGCAGGAAAAAGATGCTATCTATGCTAAACCCGATTTTTCTGACGCAGATGGAATCAAAGTCGCAGCATTGGAAGAAAAGTTTGCTGACATGGATGGGTGGAATGCTGAAAGTGAAGCTGCAACATTGTTGAGTGATCTGGGCATAAAAAAGGAGTTTCATTATAATTTGATGAAAGACATGAGCGGGAAGCAAAAAGTAAGGGTCCTGTTGGCTCAGGCGCTATTTGGTAAACCTGATAACCTATTACTTGATGAACCTACAAACGACCTCGACCTTGAAACCGTTTCCTGGCTGGAGAATTACCTGGCTAATTATGAGAATACTGTTCTGGTTGTATCGCACGACCGACATTTCCTTGATGCCATTAGTACACATTCAGTTGATATCGATTTTGGCAAAATTCAAATGTTTGCAGGTAATTACAGTTTCTGGTATCAGAGTAGTCAATTGGCTTTAAGGCAAAGGCAGGCGCAAAACAAAAAATCTGAAGATAAGCGTAAGGAGTTACAAGAATTTATTTCACGCTTTAGTGCCAACGTTAAAAAGTCAAAACAAGCTACAAGCCGAAAAAAGATGATTGAAAAGCTGAACATTGAAGATATTCAGCCTTCAACAAGAAAATATCCGGGCATTATTTTTACCCCTGAGCGAGAGGCCGGCGATAAAATTCTTGATGTGAGTGGATTAAGTGCAAGTATTGATGGGAAAGCTTTATTTAAGAATGTTGATTTTTATGCCAACAAAGGAGATAAAATAATATTCTTATCAAGAGACCCGAGAGCAATGACTGCTTTTTTTGAGATCATAAATGGTATACAAAAAGCTGATGCGGGTACATATCGATGGGGACAAACGATTACTTCTGCATATTTACCTTTAGATAATTCACTATTTTTTAGAAGTGAGTTAAGTTTATTTGATTGGCTTTGCCAGTTTACTACCGATACAACCGAGCTTTATATTCGTGGTTATCTGGGCAAAATGTTATTTACCGGTGAAGATGTTTATAAAAGGGTAGATGTGTTATCAGGAGGAGAGAAAATGCGTTGTATGATCTCTAAGATGATGCTTGTGGATGCCAATGTTCTTGTACTGGATACTCCTACAAATCATCTCGATCTGGAGTCAATTCAAGCATTCAATAATAATTTAGTGAAATATCCGGGAAATGTTTTTATGTC
Organism: Chlorobiota bacterium; assembly: GCA_030596395.1. Classification (GTDB taxonomy): domain Bacteria; phylum Bacteroidota; class Bacteroidia; order Bacteroidales; family F082; genus JAADID01. Next base: position 8,397 of record JAUVKF010000101.1, read on the forward strand.
GGCGCACGACCACGAGTTTATTCAATCAGTTAGTAACCGGGTTATTGAACTTACTCCTAATGGCATTATTGATAAACTGATGGATTACGATGATTATATTTCTGATGAAAAAATCCAGGCATTAAGAGAAAAAATGTACAAAGAGTAGAGTAGTAATCCCGCTCACTTCAAAGTTTATACAGTAGGTGCCATTATTGTTGAATATGAGGCTGTCTCAAAAGTCTTAGAGTCTTTGTGATCCCAATAGCTATCAGGACCTTTGATTGCCAACCTAAAAGGCTGAACCACTCCTGAAGGGATACCTTTGGTAAAAGTTACACAAAACAAATTTAACTATAAATTTTTCAATTTTTGATTTTTGTGACAGCCTCACCTGCTCCAAAAGATGATGAATTCGGAAAAGAAAAACTTCATGGTTTCCTGTTTTTTTTTATAGTTTTACAAAAACAGTTTTCAGAATCAATCTCAATACATTAGAAATACATGAAATCATTTACCATAACAGAGATCAACGAAATTTTAAA
>JAUVKF010000061.1 GCA_030596395.1 Chlorobiota bacterium
TCATAACAACATCATCAAAGATAATGCCGGTTCAGGTATCCGGGTCACAAGGCCAAACATCGATCTGGGTGGCGGTGAAGATAACTGCCCGGGCGGTAATATCATCCAGGGCAACGGCAATTACGACCTTTATATCGAAACATCAAGTGAACAATACCCTGTGCTGTTTGCCAGAAATAATGTATGGGACCATACTGACCCCGACGAAGTCATGCAATTTGATATCCGCGACGGAAATGATTCAACCGGATTGGTTATCGCCGACATTATTCCTGTAGGATACGAAGGAATATACGACAGACCTGCTGATTTGGATTTCTGTATTTCTCCAAACCCTGCAAAGGATCATTTAAGTCTGCACCCGATAGCTATCGGGTCGGCAGTCTTCAGTCTTCAGTCCGCAACGATAGAAGTATTCGACCTCAACGGCAGAAAACTCCTCGAAAAACACATACCGAAGGGTACAGAAACTTTTGATCTGGCAGTGAGCGGTTTGGAGAGCGGGGTTTATTGCTGCCGCCTGATAATGGATAACAAAAGTGTAACGAAGAAATTAATTATTCAAAAATAGATGAAGACCGAAGACAGAAGCCGGAAGCAGGAGCAGTTCCCAAAAACTTCCGGCTCCAAAAACGAATACATTAATAAATCTCCCATATAGCACAACGATTTTCTCTCAGTCAGCTGACGGAGGAGATGCCGCAGGCAGAGGGGGTCAAAAACAAAAAACCATGAAAAAACTTTCAATTAACACAACGATTTTCTCTCCGCCTAAGGCGGAAGATGCCGCAGGCAGAGGGGGTCTGAAAAATCTACTTTTACTTTTAACTTTTAACCTTTTACTGTTAACTTGCACTTTCGCCCAAACCGGCACCATCCAACTGCAGGCAACCGGGCAAACCACCAGTTATCATCCCGGTGATGACGGCGACCTGCAAAAAGGTGTTCCCCTTCCGGCCAACCGTTTTACCGACCATGGTGACGGTTCTGCAACCGATGAACTCACCGGCCTGATGTGGGTAACCGATGGCAACCTCATCACATCCCGCGACCCTTCTTTCGACCAGGACCGTACTGTCGGCGATGGCGATATCAACTGGAAAACAGCACTCGATTACATCCAAAAACTAAACACCGAAAACTACCTCGGCTACAACGACTGGCGAATGCCCAACCTCGTTGAAATACGGAGTCTTGCCGACCTCAGCCGGCCCGATACAGCACTGCCACAGGGCCATCCCTTCTTCAACCTGAAATCACCGTATTGGACTTCAACCACATCTGAACAATATCGGCAAAATGTTTTTTGCTATTTCGTGCACGAATATTATGTGCATCCCAATACTACAAATGTAGCCGGCGAAACGGAAATGCATTCCAAAGTGCCATTTCTTAATTACTGGAAATTTTATTTGTTGGCTGTCCGTTGTTCCGATGAGCAGGGGGATGTTGAACTTCCCCTCAGCGGACAATATTATAATTTTTATCCCGGTGATGATGGTGGATTGAAAGAAGGCACAGCCTGGCCGTCACCCCGTTTGCTTGATAATGATAATGAGACGGTTACCGACAGGCTTAGCGGACTGATGTGGGCCAAAGATGCAAACCTGATGCTCACGCGCAACCCTGAATACGATACAAACCAATGGGTTGATGGAGCTATAAGCTGGCAACATGCACTGAATTATGTAGCCCTGCTGAATACCGAGAACTACCTGGGGCACAACGACTGGCGCATGCCCAACCGCAATGAAATGACAAGTTTGATTGATTTTGGATTTGGCCATCCGGCACTGCCTGAAAGGTTTCCGTTTACCAATACCTTTGGTTACAACTTTGCGTATTATTATTGGACTTCAACCACCCGCGCTGATGCTGTCGAGCAGGCATGGATGGTTGAAACGGTTAAAGGAATGATGGGAGGTGGAAATAAGTTGGCGTATGAAAAAACGAGGAGTTTGCATGTGTGGCCTGTAAGAACCGATAACAACCCGCTTCCTTCAGCTAGTATATCCGGCACCATTACATTAGATGGAAACCCTTATCAACGTGCCCAGATTGAATTGGACGGCCCCATTAAATCCTTTATCCGGTCCAACCTGAATGGTGAGTATGAGTTCACCAACCTGCCCGATGGAAATTATACCGTAACGCCCGGGCATAAATATGTCCGTTTCGACCCCCTGTCGGTTCAGGTAACACTAAATGGGAATACGGTAATCTGTGATTTTGAGGCGACGTTCAAACGTGCATATGGCTGGACTAATATCAGTGAAAACCTCTTTCCCATAGGAAATGCCGCCGGAGGTATTTTAAGTGACCTCTATTTCATAGGTGATGAAGGGTGGATTGTAAACCATATGAATAGTGAAATTTACCATACCACCAATAGTGGGGAAAGCTGGAACGTCCAGGAAGTATTGGCACCATGCAATGCTGTTTATATGCTTTCGGAAGAGGAAGGTTATGCCGGAGGCCATAGTGGCGTTCTGCATAAGACCATTGACGGTGGTGAAAATTGGGAACTTTTCGGATTTGCCCCTTCTACAATTGATGCACTCACCTTTACAGATAACGGTAATGTGGGTTATGCATCAGGAATGGATGGCTGGATTACCAAAATCATTGATGGGGGCCTCGAACCTGAAAAGGTTAGCTTTCCTGATTTTGTCAGCATTGCGTTTACCCCCTCCGGCGATTACGGCTGGACCGTGGCCTGTTTTGGCAGAAAGGCCATTTACGATAATGGGGAATGGACATATTACGGGGGGGCCATGTATTTTCCCTGCCTGAATGATGTTCAGTTTGCGAATGAATCGCTGATGTTTCTGGCACAAGATGAAGGTATCGACCGCAAAATGGGAGATGTTTACCAAAAGGTTTATGATGAAGATTCTGCATCTTTTCAAGGATTGTTTACACTAAATGAAGATACTGTCTGGGCTGTTAATATGCTGGGTGATATCATCTTTACCACAAGCGGTTCTGAAGATACGGTGCATTGGAGCCTTGATAATATTGGAAGTGAGTGGTTGATGGATATATTTGCTGTGGATGGAAACCATGCCTATGCAGTTGGCGGAAACGGGGCACTCTTCAGATACGGATTACTAGAAGGTTTCCCCGCCGGGGGTGCCGACATCCTTGATGTTGTCATCGATCAGCAGGTTTCCCCGGCAATAATTGATAATGATGAACTGAAGGTTTTTGTTGAGGTTGAACAAGGCACCGACCTCACCCAGATTATCCCTGAAATCTTCATCTCTCCTGCTGCATCAATTGACCCTCCAGGAGGAACCATGCAGGATTTTACTTTTCCGGTGACTTACACTGTTACTTCTGAAAACGGACAAACCGAAAACGAATGGGTGGTTACAGTAACAATAACCTCGGGGATTGTTGAGGTAGTTGAAGCTGAGATTTTGATTTACCCGAATCCTGCGAAGGAGGAGTTTCGAGTTACGCCCCGAAAGCTTTCGGGGGAGTTGCGGGTTAGCCGAGCTACTGTAGAAATATACGACCTAAACGGCAGAAAACTCCTCGAAAAACAAATCCCCGCCGGAACTGAAAGTTTTGAGCTTGATGTAAGCAGTTTGAACAGCGGGGTTTATTTATGTCGCTTAATATTAGAAAACAAAAGTGTAACGAAGAAATTAATTATTCAGAAATAGAACAAGAATTAATACATTAATAAATCTCCCATATAGCACAACGATTTTCTCTCCGCCTAAGGCGGAAGATGCCGCAGGCAGAGGGGGTCAAAAACAAAAAGCCATGAAAAAATCTACAATTAACACAACGATTTTCTCTCCGCCTAAGGCGGAAGATGCCGCAGGCAGAGGGGGTCTGAAAAACCTACTGCTACTTTTAACGTTTAACTTTTTACTTTTAACTTTTTCTTTCGCCCAAACCGGCACCATCCAACTACCCGTCACCGGCCAGACAACCAGCTATTACCCCGGTGATGACGGCGACCTGCAAAAAGGCATTCCAATTCCGACAAACCGTTATACCGACCACGGTAACGGCTCTGCTACAGATGTTTTTACCGGATTCATGTGGGTAACCGATGCCAACCTCATTGCCACCCGTGATCCCGGATTCGACCAGTTCCGAACAGTTGGAGATGGAGATGTTGACTGGAAAACGGCAGTAGCATATGTATCGAAGCTCAACAACGAAAACTATCTTGGATACAACGACTGGCGCCTGCCTGCCCTGAATGAATTACAATCTTTGGTTGAGTTGGAAAACGGAACCACTGCCCTTCCTCCTGATCATCCATTTATCAACCTTAAAAATTTGTACTGGTCATCCACTACATCCGATTATTTAAGGAGTATGGCAATGGCAGTTATCATGGAGGAGTACTATATCCATAGCATGTTAATACATCCTGCAGGGGAAGTGGACTTTTTTGGGAAATACTCCAAAGGATCAACGGTTTATGAAAGATTTTATGTTTTGCCGTTGAGAAATTCAGGCACACAGGGAAGCATTGAGATTCCTCAAACCGGTCAGCAATACACCTTTTACGAAGGAGATGATGGTTATGAAAAGGCGGGCACAGCATGGCCTTCCCCAAGGCTTGTTGATAACAATAACGAATCCGTAACCGACCGGCTTACCGGACTGATGTGGCCGCTGGATGCAAACCTGATGCTTGACCGAAACCCCGAATTTGACACAACGGATTTTGTTGATGGCCATGTACCCTGGATAACTGCCCTCGAATACGTTGCCCTGCTGAATAATGAAAATTACCTCGGTTACAACGACTGGCGTTTGCCCAACAGGAATGAAATGCACAGCCTCATCGATTACGGTCGCGACGATCCTTCCCTTCCCGAATATCATCCTTTCATCAATTGTTTTGGAGCCGGTTACCATACTTTCTGGACATCAACTACTATTGATAATGAGGATAACGAAGCCTGGATCATCAATACATTTATTGGTATAATGGGTCAAGGCAATATTTATTCCTATAAAAAACATTGTACTTTACAGGTTTGGCCGGTGCGTACTGATAACCAGGCTTTACCCAACAGCAGTATTACAGGGGAGGTTTTGTTTGATGGAAACCCGTTCCCGGGAGTTAAAATCAGTCTGAACGGTCCAATTAAGGTTGCTGGCAAAACCAACCTGAACGGTGAATATGAATTTACAAACCTGCCGGATGGACAGTATTATGTAAAAGCCGAACACAAATATGCAGGGATGCTTCCTGCGGTTTATTCCATTAACCTGAATAACAATACCGTGATATGCAATTTTGATGCGCATTACACAAGGGCATATGGTTGGAAGGATATCAGCGAGAACCTCTTTCCTGTTGGCAATGCAGCCGGTGGATCTTTCTCTGACCTGCAATTTTTCGGAGAGGAAGGCTGGATTACTGGTGGATACAGTTTTTCGGAAATCTACCATACTACTGATGGAGGTTTAACATGGGAGGTGCAGGAACCTTTAGGACCCTGCTATGCCATCCATATGCGAAATCCACTGGAAGGTTATGCCGGGGATAAAGACAGGCATATACAAAAAACCACCGATGGCGGAGAAACCTGGCAATTTGTTGGCTTTGCCCAAAGTGTGATACTGGACATCCACTTCCCGCCCGAAGGTGACATAGGTTTTGCCTGTGGGATGGAGGCAAAGATTGCAAAGATTACACAAGATGGTGTTGAATATGACGAGATTGGCAGTGTATCCTGGAATGCTATCTGCTTTCCTGAGTCAATTGATTATGGATTAGCTGTAGGAAGTTTTGGCGACATAGCCACCTATAATGGTACATCATGGAGCAACAGTGGAAGTGCACTTTACCTCGCCAGCAATCACGATATTCATATGCTGTCGAACGACCTGGGATGGTTTGTCAGTTCTGAAAAAATTTATCGCATTAACAATACCGTGATAACTGATTTGTATGTTGCAGAAGGAAATCCTTTTTATGGTGTATATGCCCTGAATGAAGATTCGGTATGGGTTGTGACTACAAAAGGGGATATTTTCAGCACAGCCCAGGCCTCGAACGATACAGTCCACTGGATGATCGATAACATCGGAGATGAATTCCTGATAGATATCCATGTTGTAGATGCATTTACAGCATACGCCATCGGCGGCAACGGGATTTTATATAAATACGGCCTGCTTGAAGGATTCCCGGCAGGTGGAGCGGATATCCTTGATGTTGTCATCGACCAGCAGGTTTCACCGGCTGTGATTGATAATGATGAACTGACCGTTTGGGTTGAAGTGGAACAGGGCACCGACCTGACCCAGATCATCCCTGAAATATTTATTTCTCCCGCTGCTTCAATCGATCCTCCCGGCGGAACCATGCAGGATTTTACTTTTCCGGTGACCTATACTGTTACTTCCGAAAACGGGCAAACCGAAAACGATTGGGTGGTAACGGTAACTATTACAACTGGTATTGTGGAGAAAGATGAGCTTGAAATCTTGATTTACCCGAATCCCGGGAGGAAGGAGTTCCAAGTTACAGGTTACGGGTTGCAGGTTAGCCAAGCTACTGTAGAAATATACGACCTAAATGGCAGAAAACTACTCGAAAAACAAATCCCTGCCGGAACAGCAACTATGGAAATAGATGTGAGCGGTTTGAAAAGTGGGGTTTATCTCTGCCGCCTGATAATGGAAAACAAAAATGTAACAAAGAAATTAATTATTCAGAAATGACAATGAATGACCAATGACGGCGTAGCCAAATGACAACGAATGACAAAAACAAAAAGCCATGAAAAATCTATCAAATAACACAACTAAATTCTCTCCGCCTAAGGCGGAAGATGCCGCAGGCAGAGGGGGTCTGAAAAAACTACTACTCATCACCACGTTTTCCTTTTTCCTTTGCACTTTGTCCTACTCACAAGAATACACCTGGCACGACATCAGCGCAAACATCCCGCAAACAGGGGAAACCCCACCCGACCTGTCCGATGTTTACTTTGTTTCGGACAACGAAGGCTGGATATCTTCTTCATCCCATGCCGAAATCTACCACACCACCGATGGCGGAGCAACTTTTGAAGTACAAACCACGCAATATCATTGCAATGCAATCCATATGTTAAATGCCAATGAAGGTTATGCCGGTGGTGCAAGTGGTAGAGTGTACAGAACCACTGATGGCGGCGATAATTGGATTGCCATTGGAAGCATAGGTGTTACCCTCGCCGACATATCCTTCCCTCCTTCGGGAGAAACAGGCTACGCATGTGGACTTAACGGAAATATTTGGTCCATTGACAGTACCGGTGTGACTAAGATGACCAGCAATATAAATGGTAGTTTAGATGCTATAAGTTTTCCGGTGAATAGTGAAGAAGGATGGGTTTGTGGAGGGAGTGTCATACGCCATTTTTTCAATGATGTATGGATTGCTGACCAATTCAAACCCTCCGGTGGTTACTATGCCATTTTTATGGTTGACACGCTGAATGGATGGGCTGCTGGAGGTAACGGGATTATTATTCATACAGAAGATGGGCATAATTGGTACACTCAGCAGACAAATCCTGCCTATATTTTAACAGATGTGTTTTTTATGAATACACTGGAAGGATGGGTTGTAGGTAGTGGCGGAGGAATATTTCATACAACAAATAGCGGAACTAACTGGAATATTGAAGGTGAAGGACTTTCTTCTTCAATTCTCGGAGGCGTCCATTTCACCTCCCCAACCAATGGCTATGTGGTAGGCAATGACAAAACCCTTTTGAAATACGGGGAAGTTTCTGCGATTGGAGATGAAGTTGAGCGCATGAAGTTTGAGATTTATCCTAATCCGGCTGTGGATGAGTTTGGAGTTTCGAGTTCGGAGTTTGGAGTTGAAAGTTGCACGATTGAACTTTTTGATTTGAACGGCAAAAAACTTCTCGAAAAACACATCCCTGCCCGTCCGGCAGGCGGGCCTGCCGGAACAGAAACTGTGGAAATAGATGTAAGCCGTTTGAAAAGCGGGGTTTATTTCTGTAGAGTGAGTTCAGAAAAATATTCGGTAACGAAAAAGCTGATTATTCAAAAATGAGAAAAAACCAACATAAAAAAATACGGTTGTCATTTCGAACGAGCGATGAAGGAGCGAGGAGGCCCACCTGCCGGACGGGCAGGAATCCCCTGAGCAAGAACCCTTTGCCCAGGAGATTTCTCGTCGCAATCCCGATGAAAAATCGGGAAAGCTTTCCTCGAAATGACAACGCAAATTTATAATCATAAAAACAAAAAACCATGAAAAAACTCCTATTCCTTATTCTATCTATTATGTTAAACCTCTCCCTGATCCATTCACAGAGCTTAATAATCGATCATACCTGCGCTGATTTATCCGCCATTCCGGAGAATTGGATCGACTCTGCACAAGTAAAACTCAAAGTTACGTACCAGCACACTTCGCATGGTAGCCAGCTGGTAAGCGGAATTACAGCCATAGAAACCACTTATGGAGGTGTGTATGAATTTACATCTTCCGGTTACGGGTTGGATTCCAGTGTTTTCTTGAATGATCACGGTATGCCGGGTGCTGGCGACCTGGGGCACAATGGCAACCTTGCCTGGGTTGATGCTACTACCGAAGTTTTAGATGATCCCGAATGCAACCGGAATGTAGTCATGTGGTCGTGGTGCGGAGGAGTCAGCGACAACGACTCCACAGGAATATATACTTATCTTAATGCGATGTCTTCACTTGAATTGAGTTATCCGGATATACATTTTATTTATATGACAGGCCACCTTGATGGAGGTGGTGCAAACGGAAACCTGAATTTAATGAACAACCTCATCAGGGATTACTGTACTGCCAATGATAAAATACTATTTGATTTTGCTGATATTGAAAGTTATGCCCCCGATGAACCGCAAAACTATATGAAGTGGTGCGCACTTGACGGTTTAAATTACGACTCAACCTGCATCAACCCCTGGAACGGGCCAAACTGGGGAGAAGAGTGGATAACTTCTCACCCCGATCATCCGTATGTATCAGTTACCAATGCCTGTACCGAATGTGCCCACAGTTCCAGTCCTTCCGAAGCAAAACTGAATTGCGTATTAAAAGGAAATTCCTTTTGGTGGATGATGGCTGCACTTGCCGGATGGGATCAGAGTACTACCGCAACGGGAATTACCCGTTTCGATAATTCCGTATCCATATATCCTGTACCTGCGAGTTCTGTTGTCAATTTGCAGTCCACAGTCTTCAGTCAGCAGTCTGCAACATTTGAACTTTATGACCTAAACGGAAGAAAACTCCTCGAAAAACAAATCCCTGCCCGTCCGGCAGGCGGGCCTGCCAGAACTGAAACTGTTGAAATAGATGTGAGCGATTTGAAAAGCGGAGTTTATTGCTGTCGCTTAATAATGGATAACAAAAGCGTAACGAAGAAATTGATTATAAAATAGCAGGGAGCGGAGTGCATGGGAAATATTTAAAACTATGCGCTATGCCCTATGCACTTAGAAATTTGGATTTAAGTTTTATTTAGAGAAGTTTACCAGGAAATAATAAATAAACTAATTCACTAGCATCACCTTCCCCAGGATCCCTCGCCAAAGGCTTCGGCTGCCAGAGAAAACCATTTGTTCAACTCTTTACTGAAAGTTGAATAATTCTGAAATAAGTATTGCTAAATAAGCGAAAACAAATCTTGTTTAATTATTATCTCTGGCCCACCACATACTACCGATAGTAATTTTAGGATCGATCTTGTAATTTACAAATGCGAAACTCTCCTCATTACCATAAGAATAACCAACACTATAAGTCTTATTACCTGGATTGAAAGTTATTATTCCGTAATAATAACCACTTGAAAATAAGTTATCAGAATCATGATATTTTGAAGTATTTGAATATTCACCACTTTCATTTATAGAACCTGATATGCTATCCTGAAATAAATATGATACAGATAGTTTATACGCATTGTTATCAAATTCAAGTTCGCCCTGATATTCTACATGATGCTCACAAACCCAGTTTCCAATTAAGTTATATCGGTCTTATTCCTTGGATTTACAACAATCGAATAAAAGCAAAACAAATACAATAAGAATTAAAGACCACTTCCAAAACTTGCTGTACAGTTTCAAGTATAATTTCTTGTTTTTTATAGGACTATTGTTTCATGTGTATTAACTTCCCAGAAGCCACCTGCTCACCGGCCCGAAGCCTGAAATAATAAATCCCATCGGATAGGTTTTCAGGAGTCCACACTACCTTATTTAAACCATTATGTTGGCTTTCCTCAATCATATCCACCTGCTTACCAAACTGGTTGTAAAATGTTATTCTGATAGTTTCGGGTTGTTTAAGTTTGTATTCGATGGTTGTTGAGGTGGTGAAGGGGTTGGGGTTGTTTTTGAGATTTGCAGACAGATTATTTTCATCAATAGAAACACCACACGCCTCTTCTACTTCTTCCACACTATTGCAGCCAGTGGCATTCTCAGTGATAAATTTCTCAATATCTGGATTGGTAATAATGTTGCATATACTTTCAACCTCACAATATGATAGTTCAAGGTTATTATATATTGATAAATTGTAAATTGAATTTGCATTTACATTACCGAGCCCAGAAAGACTTAAAAGGTCAGGATTATTACTTAGTGAAATATATTCACCAATATATGTTAAGTTCTCAAGTCCTTCTAAATTTATAATAGCAGTATATTCAAACCTCAATCCACCATCAACAGAGGCTAATGATTCTAATCCTGATAAACTTGCGATTGCCCAGTGCCCATCTATCATCAAGTCACCACCTAAATGAATCAGGTTGCTAAGGCTGTTAAGGGTGGATAGTTTATTATTACCTAAAAGCCATAAACCTCCTGCCGAATCTAAACTCTCCAAACCAGAAAGCTCAATAAGGCTATCATTATATCCAATTGCAAGCATTTCGCCTACATAAGAAAGGTTATCCAGCCCTGATAAGTTTTCAAGAAGTGTTCTACTTATGGTAAGTTCTCCTTCAATTGAGGTTAGAACACTTAACCCGTTGAGGTTAGTTATGTCCTCATAATCACCACTAATACTCACAAATCCTTCAACTTCTGTACAATTGGGATGGTCTGTTTGGAAACTATCAATCTCCTCTTGCGTTTTAAGAATTATACCATCAGGTAAGCAGGGCTGTGAAATTAAAGCGGAAATTACTGATATTGTTACAAATATTGTAAGAAAAGACTTTTTCATTTTGCTAATGTTTGGTCATAAAGACTGATGCAATTTACAACATTTAAAGGTAACAGTCAAACGCTTATTTCATTAATATCACCTTCCCCGAGCCCATCTGTCCCCCTGCCTGAAGCCTTAAATGCTATAAACATTAGCAAGTATTGAATCGTACCTATTCACTATTCCTCCCCAGTTGCAAACTTTATTGGCTTAAATATCCTCAAAAAACAACCCTTTTTTTTAAAATACGTAAAAGATTAAAGATTGGAATAAATTACTTGGTCAAAACCTCCATTTATATGAGGTAAAATAAACGAATAGAACAAAAATAATAAGCTGTTTTAAATTGATTAACACAAAATTTACAAAAATGAACAAGTATTTATTGATTACCGTTACAATTATTGTTATTGCTGTTTCAGCAGCATGCACAAGAATGGAAGTGATAACCGATTTATTTAACAAACCAAAAGCAGACATTTGGAATGGGTACGATCACTTCAAATCAAACAACATGACGGCAATACTTTATGCTGACAACGCTACTGAGGTCGGAACTGTTACATTTGGCCTTGAGAAAGTTGGAGCCTTTGGTTGTTTAACAGCTACTTATGAATTAAAAGGCGGATGGGAAATGGCAAAATCTCAATTGTATGTTGGCAGACCGGAAGATCTGAAAACAAAGCGGTTTCCTTATGTTGTTGAGCATATGTCGAGAGTGTCCAGTTATACTCAGTATGTTTTTTGCAATGAACTACCTCCTCTTAATCCGGGAATAAGCATTGCTGCGCAAGCCCTTGTCCGAAGTCTGGATGGACAGGAAGAAACTGCCTTCGCAGATGGTAGTAATGATCTTCTCACAGCATTGTAAAAGCAGGGTTGGTACAACAAGTCTTCCGGGTGACGTAATAAATTACGGATTCAACTCACAGGTGTGACAGGGCTATTTGTTATAAGTTATTTATAAGTTATTTGTTATACGTAAATCGTTATTTCCGTCTACCGATTTATCTATCGCAAAGGAGGACAAACAGGCGTTGTTCGTTGTTACCTGTTCGCTACTTGGTGTTCGTTATTCAACAATCACTATTCACCAATTAATCCATTTTCAACACCTTCCCCGAGATCCTTCGCCAAAGGCTTCGTCCATCGGTGAAAGCCGCTCTTTTACTTTATCATACCCTGAATAATTGTCTTATCCATATTCGAGGCTTGAACCTTTCTTTCAGCAAGCTTTTTAGTGTTCGTTTTGCTGAAGCCATAGAAGAACTGGTTAATAAGTATCGTAAGAAACGTTAGATCAGTCACAATCAGCAGCAATATGATCTTTACCTACCCGTATCCCTCTCCTCCTATATCCTTGTTCGATATACGTTTAACCTGATTACGAAAAATCAAAAAGGGGAGTGGGGGTAAATGCATACTCCATCAATGGTGCAGACATATTTGCACTTCTATTTTTCAAAAGATTTTTGTATTTTTATCAGAAATTTGGTATCTGTATCGGCAGGCGGACGAACCGGCTTATGGATATATTGAGAGGCCAAACGGTTTTGTGAGTCAGAAAATCGAGTGTTCATATCAATAGTTCACAAATTTCGTGGTATCTGGCTTTTTAAGCACATATCTCAAGATATGTACTGTTGCATATGCTAATCTGCCACAAGACGGACTTGACACTTGAATAAAAATGGGCGGTCAGATACTTTCTGGATTGTCGCCAAACAATCCCAAAAAGGAGAAAAAATGACCAACAATGGGTAGCACCTCAATGAAAGCATTTGTTACTGGCAGCACCGGTTATCTGGGATCTGCTATGGTATCCCGGTTAATCAAGGAGGATAACATAGTAAAAGTTTTCGCTTTATATAGGGATATTGAAAAAGCTGATGAACTCAGAAAAAGGGTGAACGATAGTGGCAAGCTTGAACTTGTTAAAGGAGATCTGCGTTATCACGATTATGATTTAAGTGACATTGATCTAGTAATTCACACAGCAGCCGTTCATGATGTGAATTGGGTTGATAGTAATATCGCTAAAGCTATTGATATAAACGTTGGAGGAACACAGCGTCTCGTTGACGCTGCGTCAAAATTTAAAACTCCATATTTTATTTTTATTTCTTCTCATTCTGTGTACATGAAGCAAGACGATAGCATTGTCAGCGAGGATGTAATACCAACGCCTAATATTACAAAAGGAATGACTAAGTATGCTGGTGAAGTACTCGTAAAGAATTTAGTGCATTCTTCGACTAAATATTTAATCCTAAGGCCATCTAATATATATGGTGTCGGTGTTTTGCCTCGGTGGGCTGACTATACTATTAAATTTGCCAAATTAGCATGTAATGGAGACGCATTGCCAATATACGGCGATGGTAATCAAAAGGTGGATTTAATCCATGTCAGAGATGTCTGCGAATGTATTTATAGGTTTGCCTTAAACTCAAAAAAAAACTGGAATGAGACTTACAATATTGGAGGTGGTAAAGTATTTAATGTTAATGACTTATTAGATATATATATTAAAATGGCGGTAGAGGTTGGGCTAAAAACTCCATCAAAAAGCTATGTTGAAACAAAAAGTTATACCCAATCCAAAGGAATCAGATTGCCTTGTTTAAATATTGCTAAACTTCGAGCGAATTTAAAATGGAATCCTTCAGTATCAATTGAAAAGGGAGTGAAGGAGTTAATTGCGGCAGAATTTCTTCGCAGATCAAAAGAAAAATGAAAATGAGATCAAAGCTCATAGTATTTTGCTGATGAAACCTAAATTTAAAATAAAGTCTGATTTGGAATTTTATTGCTATTTAAAAGCAAATTTGCCCAGTGAGTATAGCATTATTTCTGAACCTGAAAAGTCATATTTTAACGAGTGGAATTACTGTTATAAAATATTTTATAAAGATGAACTGATTGATGAATACATTGGAAATTTTAGAAACATAGAAAAAGGATATTTAATTATAAAGGCGAACCAGTTAGTTAAAAAATATAGAGCATAACCATGTTGATAGCCAGCACCTTGCCACCTCACCACACAGAAAAAACATTCTTTAATTCCGGAAGGTCAGCATTTGCTTTCTTGGTCGGCGAGGTTATCAAACCTAAAAAAGTTTATTTGCCTTCATATAACGACTGGTCGTTTATTTCAGTTCTTGAAACTAGATTTCCGTTCATAGAAATTGAGTATTATCCAGTCAATAGGGAGCTAACTTGTTGCTATCCGCAGTATGTATATAAAAACGAAACATTAGTCTTTATTCACTATTTTGGGCATCAGAATAGCTCCAAGCTACCAAAGGCGGAAGGTACTATTCTGGAAGACATATCGCATTCATATATGTCTGAAATCAATCATACAGGCGATTATATTTTTGGAAGTTATAGAAAAATACTTAAAGTTGGAGACGGTGGTTTCATAAACTCCTATTTTAACCCTATATATGAAGAAAGTAAAAAGCTAGATACATGGCTTAGATATGAAGCAAAGGATTGGCGAGATATGAGGGAAGCAGAAAATATGATAGATAGGAATTTTGAGATCACGGATATGTCAAGTCAGGCGCTTTCAATAGTGCTAAATGCTGATCATGATCTGATTTCTAACAGAAGACAGGAAAATGATAAATTTCTTAATGAAAATATTTCAGTGGGAAGGCCTTTGTTGGTCTATAAAAAAAACGAATGTCCTTTAGTGCACAACAGGATACTTGAAACTCAAAAGGAAAGAGATTCCCTAAGGAGATATTTAGCGGGAAAGAAAATTTTTACCGCAATCCATTGGCCAACTCATAACAGTGTAAAGCATAATGGAAATGATATAGATGATACACTATGGATAGAAAACCATATCATTTCAATACCTGTGTCCCACGACTATAACCTCAACGATATGGATTATATTTGTGAATGTATTAAGAAATGGTAAAAGGTTCTTTCAAATGTTAGTTAGTAATATCACTTTTATGAGTAAGCAACCAATAAACCTCATCTTGCCAAGGAGCTAAAATCTATGAAATTAGCATTGATGCAGCCATATTTTTTCCCATATCTGGGATATTTTGATCTTATTAACAGTGTGGATAAATGGATTGTCTTTGATACAGCTCAATACATTAAACGCGGTTGGATTCATCGAAATCGAATTATACACCCAATAAATGGGTGGCAATACATTATCGTACCAGTCAAAAAGCATTCATATAGAAGTAGAATTAATGAAATAATAATTGACAATGAGCAGAACTGGAGAAGAAAAATTATTAGAAAACTTCAACGCTACAAAAAAAATGCGCCATACTTTGATCAAGTTTTAGATTTGGTTGAAGATAGTTTTGCCATAGAAGAAAAAAACATTTCCCGGTTGAATGTAGCTATATTAAGCAGGGTTTGCAAGTACTTAGGGATTCGGTTCAATTATACCTACTTGTCAGAAATGAATATTAAAATTGGGCATTTAGAGGGACCAGGAGACTGGGGACTGAGAGTCTCTGAAGAGATGGATGCCAAAGAATATGTTAACCTTTCCGGCGGAAAGCACCTTTTTAATGAGTGTAAGTTTAAACAAAAAAATATTAAACTGACTATAAAACGCCAGCTGTTTTACAAATATTCATGCGTTGTATATGAGTTCATGCCTAATTTATCTATATTAGATTTGCTTATGTGGAATAAGCCTGAGACAATCAAATTGTATTTAGATAATAATAAATAATTTGTAGGAAGTGGTTCTCATTTCTTTATCATTGGCTCTATTACTTCTTCTTCAATTCTCTTAGTGGTTCTCTTCTTTAAGAATTTGTGTTTGTGTAAGAAATTCTCTAAAAATATGAGGAGAAAAGAAAATAAACATCCATATTTATTTGAATCACTATCATAAAGCTCTAATTCATGAGTTTCACCATTCTGCTGCCATTGATAATCTATTCTTACCGATTCATTATCATAAAACGTAGTTCTTTCCTTCCAACCATGATAGATCGGTATATTCAATAACTCATCAATTTCTTTCACATTTTCACGGGTAAATTCAGTACCAAAACCATCTAATCCATAAACATTTGATTCGTTACTGGCTGTCAAATTAGGTGAATCTGGATTAATGAAATAAACATCAAATAGTTCAGTGTTGTATGAAATATTATCCTTTTGTTTCAGGTATGAATCTTTTAATTTTTTGTCAAGTAGGTTTATATATTTCTCATTGAAATGAAAACCATCTTGTTTTTGATCGATATATAATTTAATAATTATTTCTGTGTTACATCTTTTATCAGTTGAGGAAACTTTGTAAAACTCATAATTATCGTATTCGCTCTCTATTTGTTTGATATTGAAAATACTCTTATCATCAAACTTTACAAAAAAGTATTCTTTCCAATTTGAACAGACCTTACCGTTAATAGTTATCATATTTAAATTGATCATCAATTACCTTACCAACACCAACTTCCCTGAAGCCTTCTGTTCACCAGCCTGAAGCCTGAAATAGTAAATCCCATCAGCAAGGTTTTCAGGAGTCCATACAACCTTGTTTAAACCCTGTGTTTGGTTTTCTCTGATAACATCCACCTGCTTGCCAAACTGATTGTAGAATGTGATTCGGACAGTTTCGGGTTGTTTAAGTTCGTAATCGATGGTTGTTGAGGTGGAGAAGGGGTTTGGAAATACATCCATCCCCAAACCGGTTCTGGATTCTTCAATACCTGTACAATCCTTGACTTCAACATTTATTTGAGATGAATTGCTGCATCCGTCTGTATTGGTAACCTCGCACGAGAAATCATAAATTCCATATTCATCACCAACAATCGTTATCTTTTGCGTGGTTTCCCCTGTTGACCACAGGTAAGTTGAACCCGTGTTCCCGGCATCAACTTCCAGGCTTTCGTTGTGGCAAATTATGGTATCCTGACCAAGGTTAACTTCAGGTGTACTGGCAAAGTTTAAAGTTATTGTGTCGGATTCAGCACAGCCGTTTTCATTGGTTACCTGCACCCAGAACTGAGTTTCTCCTGAACCGGTTGCCATGATGGTTTGCGTGGTTTCATCAGTTGACCATAAATAGGTAGAACCTCCATTACCTGCATCGAGTTCGTATTCGATTACACCACACAATACTTCATCATCGCCCAGGTTAACTTCCGGGATGGCATGAACGGTAACTTCCAGCACATCTGAAAATTCACCTTCACCACACAAGTTAATTGCCCTGGCTTTGATAGTAACTAGTCCCGTAAATACCTCATTCCAAACAACAACAGCAGTATCGACATCACTTTCGGTTGTGCCTGATGATGAAGGCTCGATTACCCACTCGTATGTATTGCCCGGAGAAGGAGAAACGGAATAAACTGTTGCTCCGGGATTCATACACAGTTCTGTATCACCTGTAGGTGTATCTATTTTCCCAGGTGCAGAAAGGATGGTCAGCATCATGTCGTCAGCCACATTACTGCTGTGCCCGTAGGCAATCAGGGAAAGTATGGCGCTATGGTTGACCATGTCTTCAGCGCCCGGTGTATAAACCGGATCGATAATACTTTCATCGTTGAAAGTTCCATCACCTGAAGAAATCCATTCCAGGCTGGTGTAGTTTTCTGCAGAAGCCTGCAACTGATAAGTTTCCAAATCGCAAATGGACGCATCCTCTCCTGCATTGGTAGCGGGTATTGCTAGCAAGGGCAAGGTAATGAAATCAACTCTTGCATGGTCATCACCTTCTTTACCACTGTCATCTTTAAAATATTCCCATTTTAAACTATGTGTGCCACTGCTAAGCGGGAAAGCTACACGGTTCCATGCCACCTCACCCGACCACTCACCTTGTATTTCATTATCGATATAAAAGCGGAAGAAGTCATGATTTTCCTCTGATGATACATCAAAGTAAAACGAAACACTGTCCGCATCCGGTACTTCACAGTTTAGCATTAGGAAAGAAGCCGTGTCATTGAAAGGTGTTCCCGATACAGCAGTAAACATACCTTCGTAAGGATTCATATCAGATATTTTCCATTTGCTAAAAGCTGAAACTAACCAGTTATAGGTGTCGAATGAAGCACTTTCCCAGTCTTCAACAACAAAGCTAATTCCAAGGGTATAAGCCCTTGTATCACCGAAAGCCCCACTCTGTATATCGTATGAGAAATTAACGAAATTCTCAACGGGCATGCTTTCATCAACGTTAACAGCAAACACCACCTTCTGAGCACTTTCGGAAGGGATGGAATCGATATTCTGAACTGTCCCGGTGATAGTAACCAGTTCGTCAGAAGTGCTTATCTCAACTTCAAGATCAGCAATATCTACCTGGCCGTAATTGTGTACCATCATCACTAGGTCAGCTGATTCACCGGGATCGAGCACACCGTTACCATTACCTTTATCCGCATCATCAACATGAAGTGTTCCGAATTTGATATTCGGTCCATACGTAGTAATGAAAAAAGTGCTATACCACACATCCGTGCCTGAAGTAGCTTCCACATCAAATTCGATGGAAGCCTCGCCCGGGGTTCCTTCGGCTATGTCAAAAGCAAAACCATCAGTAACTATTATGAACTCGCCAGCAGTAAAGTTGCCGTATGATTCCTGGTTATCAGTGATGGTCACATAAGGAGAACTGCTGGAGATTGTGACCTCCACGTTAGAAAAGGATTGTGAACTTACGTTATACATTTCAAGAGACAGTAAAATACTTTCTCCTGCTTCCACCTCTCCGTTTCCATTTTCATCGCTTAACATATGATCGTTATACACTATACCCGCATAAGGGACAGCATTTACTGCTAACAGTGCATCAACCCTGCCGGCGCCAAACACATTGTCTTTGCCATCATCTCCCAAATCAAGAGAAGTGGTCTCCAGAGCCTCAGAAATATCTGCAGGAGTCAATGCAGGGTTTTTTGAAAGCAGCAAAGCCATTACGCCTGCGACGCACGGGGTAGCCATCGAAGTGCCGCTCATATAAACATATCCGCTCGGATTGAATGCGTAGCATGATTTTATACTTACACCGGGAGCAGCTACATCGGGACGTAATAAACCCATTTCCGGGTTAAAAGGATAATCATTAAAAGGATTTACAAATTCCCATTCTGATGGTCCACGGGATGAAAACCAGGCTGCATTATCGCTTTGGTCAGTTGCACCAACACAAACTACTGATGAAATACCACCTTCCAATGTCTGGTCAGGATTTAGCCATGGTGGCGGGCAATCTCCCGGAGTTAAAACATCATCCGGATTATTTACTGAACCGGCTTCATTACCGGCAGCCACAGAGGCTATCACTCCTGCATCAAGTGCATTGTCATGAGCATTACGCCATGCCTCCCTGTCAGGATTCGTGGAATGCTTCCATCCAAACGACATACTGAGTACATCGGCACCATTATCCACGGCAAATTCAATGGCTTGCCAAACAATAGTTTCATAACTACTTCCATCAAAACTCAATACTTTTAAAGCCATGATTGTAGCATTGGGAGCTATGCCTGTTTGCCACCCGGCTGTTCCATCACCGGCAACTGTTCCGGCACAATGGGTTCCATGCATGTGGTCATCCATAGGATTGTTGTCGTTATTGATAAAATCCCAGCCGTGGTTTGGATAATCGGGATCTTCCCACATATGATCTTCCAGATCATCATGGTCGTAATTCACACCTGTATCGAGTACTGCTACAATAATTCCTTCACCTGTAAATCCAAGATCCCACACGCCGGGAGCGTTTACTTTAGTCACATTATAAGTAATCTCGCGATCGCCTGCCAATGGATTTTGTGATGCAAAATATTCATCTTCTTCACCAATCAAAACATATCTTTCTTCATCAATGTCGATGCGTGCAATATCATTTCGTCTGGCAAGTTCATTGATCACTTCGGGTGATGCTAAACAAGTTACCACATTTGTAATCCAGAAAGCGTGGATAATATCAACCTCTTCCGGTTTTGAATTCAGGAAACTTACTAAACTTGCCTGTGATTGCCGGCTTGCTTTTTTTAACACAGCTTTAACAGTTTCACGAAGCACAGAACGATCAAGCATTGCATACCGGGGGATCATAATACGGGCTTCCAGTTTTTCGTTTAACCTGATGTTAATACGGATTTGTTCTTCTTCAGGGTTTTGGTTCATGTATTCGAACAGGTCCTCGGTAATCAGGTTGTCGGTTGTTTCCTGTGCTGACAAGCTGATTGACAGTACCAAGAAGAATAAAAATAAATAGTTTCTCATGTGTTTATAATTTTGATTAATATTCTGATTACCAGGGAATAGTTTCACACAGCTCCCTGCCTTTTCCTGTATTGGTGTATTTATTTCATTAGTATTAGTTTTCCTGTTGTGATTTGTTCACCTGCCTGAAGCCTGAAAAAGTATATCCCATCAGCGAGGTTTTTGGGTGTCCATACAACCTTATTTAAGCCCTGAAATTGGCTTTCTTCAATCACATCCACCTGCTTACCAAACTGGTTGTAGAAAGTGATTCTGATGGTTTCAGGGTGGTTTAGTTCGTATTGGATGGTTGTTGAGGTGGAGAAGGGGTTGGGGTAATAGTTTAGCTGTAAATTATTCTTTTCAGGCATTGAGGCTTCCTCAATACCTACAAAAGTATTCCACTCATATGCGCCCATATCTACACTGTCATTGAAGATGCGAACTTCTCCTGCTAAATCGTATTCGGGTAGATTGAGGCCTGTAGTATCAGGTGTTCCTGCGTCAATGCAAGGTGAGTAATCGTTGATTTGGTAAGGGTGGTCGCCTGAGCCTACGAATAGGGGGTCTTGGTCGATGTTGCCTTCGAGCCAGTAAATAATAGTGCTGTCATTGCTAATAATGCCACTATTTCCATTCTGAATATCCGTATAGGACATGTGTAAAGTGTCTCTACTATCGTTTGAAAAATATATTTCGGCAGGTTTATTATTCCATAAAACTGAATTCTCTAAAATAATATTTGAAAAGTATCCATTTACTCCACCATCCCAAGCTTCACCTTCATGGCCTGAAACTGTTGTGTTAATTAAGTGCAGATTTGAGAGTAAAGCAATAATTCCTACATCTTCATTATTTGTGATAAGCACGTTCTTAAAAATAACATTAGAACTAGTGGCTTCTATACCCCCATGATCATTGTTAAGTATTGTACTACTCTCAATATAAACATTCGAAAAACTGCACAAAATTCCTCCACTATATCCAAATTCAGACCTGTTATTGATGATATTTAGATTCCTCATTGTTACATCTGAGTTGGTGATAAACAACCCACCACCATTTTCTAAACAACCATTGTCCTTAAGAATTAGATTTTCAAATATTGGATTTGCATTACCACAAAATATGCCTCCACCTATTCTGCCATACATCCCATCACCTTTAGTTATTGTCAGCCCTGATAATTTTGTTGACATGTTGTTATCAAAATAAAATACTGATGTGGAAGTCCCCTCAATAATTATACTGTCTTTATTGGAGCCCTGCAGATGAATATAATCCGGAATATAGATAGGGAATAATTCATCGTTCGATACACCATAGGTTCCATCGAGTAAATGAACAGTATGCTGGTGTAAACTATCTGCCAAAATCATAGAGAAAGCATGTTGAATGGTTTTAAGCGGTGTTTCTTCTGACTGACCATCATTGTTGTTATCACCATTCGGGGAAACATACATATCTGAATCTGTTAATTCCAAAGTGCCATTTTGAATATTCA
Organism: Chlorobiota bacterium; assembly: GCA_030596395.1. Lineage (GTDB taxonomy): Bacteria > Bacteroidota > Bacteroidia > Bacteroidales > F082 > JAADID01. The sequence continues at coordinate 21,948 of JAUVKF010000061.1, forward strand.
GCATGATATTTTTCAAAGGAGCCAAATAGAAAGCCGTAGGGGTCATTACCGAAAATGTATCCAGGTAAATTTCTGAAGGCTGAACTGAATAAATGTCATTACCAACAGCAGCATGATTTGCAAAAACATTACACAGCTTAACACTATCGAAAACCAAATCACATTGAGTGCCTATGTTAACACCACCGCCAAATTGTGATGAATTATTTTTTATTGTAACATTTTGTAATGTTGATTGGCTTAGTTCAAAATAAATACCTCCTCCGGCATCGTACGACTCATTATTTGTAATAATTAAGTTTTGAAACGTTGGATTGGATTCGAAACAATAAATACCACCTCCTAGATTTCTGACACTCGGATAATCACCAACCCATGTTCCCTCGCCATTTTGAAGAACAAATCCACATAATAGTGCGGTTGAATCCTCTCCGTTATAAAAAGCCACTACACTGCTGTTATTTCCATTACCTCCATCAATAACTGTCTGCGAAATGTACGATGTGTCATGTGTGATAAGGAATAGCGAAGCCACCGTAATATTCTTCCCATTAAAATTGATGTTTTCAACGTAAGTCCCCGTATCCACAAGTACTGTATCACAAGTACTGGCTGCATCAATACCCTGCTGGATTGTTGGGTAGTCATCAGGGATGTTGATAATCTGGCTGAATGTTAAAGCAGGAATCAATAAGGTCAGAAGTAAGGTTAATCTTTTCATAGCGGTATGAGTTTGGATTAATTTATAAGCATGCAATATACAGCGAATAAGGCTAAAAGTCAAGTAATTGCGTTTTTTTCTGAGAATTTCTCGTTCATAACAGCCCCCATTCATTCTACATGCCTTGTTTAAAAACTTCCGGCAAAAAGAAATTTTGCATATCGATCATATGGAATACTTTTGCCGTTCTTTTTAATAATTGAAAACAATAATGTCATGAAAGAATTTTTAGAACGCGAATTTTATTACAACACCATTGGCGAATGGGCCATTGCCCTGGGCATATTACTTGCCTCATTTATCCTCGCCAAACTGATCTATTGGATATTTGGGAATGTGATTAAAAAACTCACCGAAAAAACTAAATCCAGGATTGATGACATTGTAGTGGACACATTGCAACAACCGGTGGTCTTCGGACTCACCATCTTTGGCCTCTGGTATGGTATTCACCAACTGATGTTTCCCGAAAATATAAACCAGTGGATCAACAATGTTTATCATGTGCTGATCGCTATTACCGTAACCTGGCTGATCGCACGGCTTGTGGATGCGATCATCAAAGAATATTTGATCCCGCTCACTGAGAAATCAGAATCTGATATGGACGACCAGATGATACCGGTGGTAAGAAAAGGATTGAGGGCAGCCATATGGATACTGGGTATTATTGTGGCTTTAAACAATGCCGGATATGATGTGGCTGCATTGCTGGCAGGTTTAGGTATCGGGGGACTTGCCCTGGCCCTGGCCGCCAAGGATACAGTCGCCAATATCTTCGGAGGGATAATGGTATTTACCGATAAACCTTTTAAAATCAACGACCGGGTCAAGATTGGTGGATTTGATGGAACAATCATAGAAATTGGAATCCGCAGTACACGCCTGAAAACACTTGAAGGAAGAATTGTAACCATTCCCAACTCTAAATTTACTGATGGTATGGTAGAGAACGTCACACTCGAACCCTGGCGAAAGGTAGTTCTGAATATTGGCCTGGTTTATGACACCCCAGCTGCTAAAATGGAAAAGGCCATGGAACTGCTCAAAGAAATTGCTTCAGCCAATGAGGGTATTGAGGAAGAACCGGTGGTTGGTTTCAATAAATTTGGCGATTCGTCGCTCGGAATCCTCTTCATTTATTATATAAAAAAAGGAGCCGCAATTCTGAAAACCCAATCGGAGATCAACCTGTCCATCATGCAGCAATTTGAGGAGCATGGGCTGGAAATGGCTTATCCAACGCAGACGGTTTATACGAAAAAAGCCTAGAAGATTTTAATTCGTTATTTGAAATTTAATCCTGAACCTTTTCGCCTGCAATTAAAATTTTAGGTCCATTAAGAAATATAAGCCACGATAAAGCAACGATAAATAAATTGCTTATGCCTCTCAATCCGTTATGCTTAAAAAGCTGCGAGAGCGATTTGCCAATCAGGTCATCCTGATCCACCGAGAAAAAGAAAAATACAATTACATAAAGTAAGAGGAGGTAATGATTTCGCTTTATCAACTTATACTGAATTAAAAAAGCGATGAGGGGTATAGAAAACAAAAAATGCTGAGTATCT
>JAUVKF010000097.1 GCA_030596395.1 Chlorobiota bacterium
GGCAATGGAAAGGGAAAAACAACTGCGGCATTTGGCCAGGCTTTAAGAGCCGAAGGTGCGGGGCTTAAAGTGTTTATTGGTCAGTTTGTAAAAGGTAAAACCTACAACGAAAATGTAGCAATTGACAAATACCTGAAGAATATTACCGTTAAACAATTTGGTTTGGGATGCTTTATTGTTAATACCCCGACAGAAGAGGACATTAGTGCAGCCCGAAAGGGTCTTGAAGAAATGCGGAAGGTTATTCAAAAGGGAAAGCATAATGTGGTTATCATGGATGAAGTAAATATTGCTTTATATTTTAAATTATTCGATGTTGATCAAATAGTGAAACTAATGAAAAGCAAACCCGATCATGTCGAAATGATCCTCACCGGAAGGTATGCTCCACAGGAAATCATAGATATGGCTGATCTGGTCACTGAAATGAAAGAAGTTAAACACTATTACCAGGATGGGGTACAGGCCAGGGAAGGAATAGAATTTTAAATCCCCATCTATATCAAGAAATATCTTGAATTATCTCAAGAATTATATTAAGGGTTTAGTGGCTGTTATTCAGTAAGTTCAAAATATTACAATGTAATTTTGTTTTTGAAATTATACTGTATAAGATTGAAAGGAGAAAACAATGCCACGATTTGACAAAACAGGCCCGCAAGGCAAAGGTCCGAAAACCGGCAGGAGACTCGGTGATTGTGATGACAAAAAAACATCTCAAAACAAGTCCGGTCAAAACAATGAAAGCTGGCTGGATTTATTCTTAAGAGCTTTAAGATTGATAAAAAGATAAGGTGAACGAACAAGGTTTAATAACTAAAAAGTCATCCAATGCAAAAAATTGCTATACCTGTTTTGGATCATAAATTAAGTCCGCATTTTACAACAAGTCCGCTGTTTAAAATTTATCTTGTTGAAGATGAGACAATCGTTAAAGAATCTTTAATGCACCTGCCTTCTCATCTCTCAGAATCATTACCTGTTTGGCTGGCAAAAAACGGTGTAACAGATATAATCACCAGACAGATTGGACAAAGAGATATTAATGTGTTTAATCAACACAAAATAAACGTATTTGTGGGTGTGGAACCTGAAGACCCAAATGATCTGGTGCAGGAATATATTAATGGTACACTTGAAACCCATGACGATTTGATTGTCCATTGATTGGCATCTGCCTTTAAGCGAAAGTTTAATAAATTAAGAATGAATGATAGCATCGAAAAATGAAATCAGGATCAGGTACGATGAAGTTGATAAAATGGGTTATGTGTATCATGGTAACTATGCGAAATATTATCATATAAGTCGGACCGAATTGTTAAGGAAGATTGGAATTAGTGACAAGGAATTAGAAAACCACAATATAATACTGCCGGTTATAGAGATGAGTATCAAATATATAAAACCCATATTTTATGACGACATCATCACTATTAAAACTTCTTTGTATATTATTCCAACCAGCAGAATGATATTTCATCACGAAGTACGCAGCAACAATAATGAAATGATTAACCGAGCTACCAGTACAGTGGCTTTTGTAGATATTAATACACGTAAGCCAATGAAGGTTCCCCAGTTTATTGTAGATAAAATAAAATCATATATAGAAAAATAAAACCAATAACATGAACACAAAAAACTTAGGATTTAATTCAAAATTAATTCATGCCGGCGATTATCAGGATGAATTTGGCAGTCCGGTAACACCCATTTATCAAACTTCGACATTTTCATTTAAAAATGCACAACATGGTGCCGATTTATTTGCCGGAAAAGAAAAGGGATATATTTATACCCGTATTGGCAACCCAACCATAGATGTATTGGAAAACAAACTGGCAGAATTGGAAAACGGATATAGGGGCATAGCACTGGCTTCCGGAATGGCAGCGGTGTCAACTGTTTATATGGCAGTTTTAAAACAGGGTGATCACATGATAAGCACAGGAGCGGTTTATGGTCCAAGCCGCGGGGTGATGGAAACTCATTTTTCAAAGTTTGGGGTTGAATATTCCTACATTGATACTTCCGACCTTGACTTATTAGAAAAAACAATCAGGCCAAATACAAAATTACTTTACCTCGAAACTCCTGCCAACCCAACCATTCAGTTAACCGATATTAAAAAAGCTTCGGAAATTGCACATAAATACAATATCCTGGTTTGTGTTGACAATACTTTCTGCAGCCCATACCTTCAAAAGCCTTTAAACCTCGGATCTGATGTTGTGCTACATTCATTGACCAAATTCATTAATGGTCATGCCGATATTGTGGGCGGTGCGATTATTGCCAAAGACAAAGAAATATACAACACCATCCGCAAAGCGATGGTATATATGGGAGGAAATATGGATCCGCACCAGGCATTCATGGTGATAAGGGGTGTTAAAACACTATCGTTAAGAATTGATAAAGCACAGGAAAGTGCAATGAAAATTGCTGAATATCTTGAAAAACATCCGAAAGTTGAATGGATTAAATATCCGGGATTAAAGTCGTTTGAGCAACATGAACTGGCAAAGGAACAAATGAATGGATTTGGCAGCATGATCAGTTTCGGCCTGAAAGGTGGCTACGAGGCAGGTAAAACCCTGATGGATAATGTACACCTCGCAACTCTGGCCGTTTCATTGGGTGGCGTTGAAACTTTAATACAACACCCGGCTTCCATGACTCACGCAGCGGTGTCAAAAGAAGATAAACTTGCCGCACAAATTACCGATGGGTTGGTAAGGTATTCGGTAGGGATTGAAGATGTTGAAGACCTGATTAATGACCTTAAGCAGGCATTGGATAAAATCAATTAATTCTTCTCCTGAAAAGTGAGAATGAAATCTAAAGGTTGAAAGGATTTGTTCACATATATACCGGAAATGGTAAGGGCAAAACAACCGCCGCCTTTGGCCTGGCTTTAAGGGCTGTAGGTGCAGGAATGAAAGTTTTTATCGGCCAGTTTGTAAAAGGTAAAACTTACAATAAATACGTAGCAATTGTCCAATTCCTGAAAAATATAACGGTCAAACAATTTGGTTTGGGTTGTTTTCTTGTTAATACCCCAACTGATGATGATATTAAAGCAGCCCAACAATGATTTGAAGAAATGCGTAAAATAATTCAAAAAGGCAGGCATGATCTGGTCAGTATGGATGAAGTGAATATTGCTTTGTATTATAAACTAATCAATATTGAAAATTTGCTTGAAATAGTTAATAATAAACCTGAACATGTTGAACTAGTTCTTACAGGAAGGTATGCTCCACAAGAACTTATCGACAAAGCTGATTTGGTAGCTAAAATGAAGTAGATTAAACATTACTACAAGAAAGGTATTGAAACACGAAAAGATAAAGAATACTAAATTCTGTTATTATGAGCTTTCTGAACCAAATACAAAACCTTATTGGAGAAAAGCAAATAAGCATTAAAATTAATAGCTTGCATTTTAAAGATTACAATTCACCAAAAAAACCAATAAGATTTTGTGAAGCGGTTGTTTCCTCCTTGCATTCACCTTTAATAATCCGCAAGGATGATATTGATTGCTTAGGAGCACAACGTTCTTTTGGCTTTTACCGAGATGATAAAAAATTAGCTGTCCAAATTTCAGAAGAATCCAATATTCCCCTTAGGTTTATTCTCAATGCGCTAAACGAAATACCCGTAATTAACAATCCTGTGAAGAATATTATTCTGGGTTCCTCAGAAAACCCGGATGTAACAATTGCCTTTTTAAAACCCGATAAAATCACACAACTAATCCTTCTATATGCTGCATATTTTGAAGAAAAACCATTGATAACACCATATTTTTTTATGTCCGTATGTGGTAATATTGTTGCACAAACATATAATACCAATAAAATATGTATCTCATTCGGTTGCCCCGAATCACGCAAATTTGGTGGGGTTTTAGAGGATGAAGTTATTGTTGGTATTCCTAATTCACTTTTAAACTATTGACAGCTTAAGGAAAAAGTTTAGCAAACTATAACATAATATAAATGAAGAAGGCAAAATTGAATCTGGTAATCGATGTAATTATGCTCATTGTTATGATGGCATTGATAGGAGTAGGGCTTCTTAATAAATACGTCTTATTAACAGGGCAGCATAAGTGGGAAAAGTACGGAGAGAATCTGGAATTTTATCTATGGGGATTTGACCGGCATGATTGGAATTATCTCCATTTTATACTTGGATTAATCCTGTTCGGATTGTTGGTGCTTCATATTTGGTTTCATTGGAAATTGATTTTAAATATTTATAAAAATTTAATTAGGAATAAGAAAACAAGAGTGTTTACAGGACTTGCCTTAGTCTTTGTTTCCCTTGTATTTTTAATTTTTCCAGTATTTATAAAGCCTGAGATAGGTGAAGCGACAAATAATGGAGGGCGGCATTTTTCAGAAATATCCGGCAGTAATGAGATGGAAAGGGGATCGGGCGAAGGAGACGGCAGAGGAGACAGACAACGGCAGCAAAATAAAGAACCTCTGACAATTGAAAAGAAGGGGAGTAGCTTTGATAATATAAGCTCTGGAAAACAGAAAAATGAAATTATAACTGATAATGATCAGGTTCATTCTTCACCGCAACATGAGGGATCATATGAAGGCAGACATCGTGATATTCCATCAAATATTGATGTTATGGGTAGTATGACGCTTCTTGAGGTAGCTGAGAAATATGAAGTACCTGTTAATCACATAAAAAGCAAACTGGACATTCCCTTGTCAATATCAGATAATGAGCGATTAGGCCGCCTGCGAAAAGTACACAAATTTACAATGAGTGATGTTGAGGAAATAATCTATAAATATCAAAAATAAAAGAAAAGCGATGAATAACAACACTAAAATCGGGATTATCATTTGCGACCGTTACCGGAATTGTGCAGGAGGTAAATGCTTCAGGGCACTGCAAAACCGGGAAGGTGCATTTGATATTTACAGAAAAGATGAAGCTGTTGAATTGGTAGGCTACACCAACTGTGGCGGATGTCCCGGAGGAAACATTGAATATGCCCCTGAAGAAATGAAAAAGAACGGGGCTGACGTGATTCATTTTGCCACAGGCTTTGTGGTTGGTTATCCGCCATGCCCGTATATTGATCATTTTAAAAGGTTTATTGAAGAAAAATACCAGATGAAGGTAGTTGTTGGTACACATCCCATTCCTGAGAAATACCGCATTACCCATTCTAAATTGGGCACCTGGGATTCACCCGAATGGGAGGAGTGGATCAAGCCAACAATGGCCGATGAAAAAACCCGCTTGGCCTACAATTAAACAACTACATCAAAACTCTTAAATCACAAATCACAAATCGCAAATCACAAATCATACATCAAAAATCCAATGTACAAATACCTCTTCGGCCCTGTCCCTTCCCGTCGCCTCGGCATGTCATTGGGGGTGGATTTAGTCCCTAAAAAAGTGTGCTCACTCAATTGCGTTTATTGTGAGGTAGGCCGCACGACGAAATTGATAACCGAGCGCAAGGAATACATTTTATATGATAAGGTTACCGAAGAACTAGACCATTATTTTCATTACAACCCTGATCCCGATTATATTACCTTTTCCGGGTCGGGTGAACCTACATTGAACCTCAGGATTGGTGAGGTGCTGGATTTTATAAAAGAGAAAAAACCCGGTATTCCGGTTGCGGTGCTGACAAATGGTACACTACTTTCAGATAGCCAGGTGAGATCGGAATTGTTAAAAGCTGATGTTGTTTTACCCTCGCTTGATGCTGCTACCGAAAGTTCGTTTCAAAAAATAAACAGGCCTTTATGTTCCTTGCATATTGAACAATATATTCAGGGCCTGGTTGACTTCAGGAAAGTTTACAAAGGCAAGATTTGGCTGGAAGTTCTGATTATCCCCGACTACAACGATAGCCGCACCGAATTAACTGCTTTGAAACAGGCCTTCGTAAAAATAAAACCCGACAGTATTCAGTTGAACACCCTAGATCGCCCGGGCGTAGTACCCGGTATTCGGGCCGCCACACGAACAGAATTGCAAGAGATTGTTAACTTTTGGAAACTTGAAAATGTTGAAATCATTGCTGCTCCTCCTCAGCGGAAAAATTTACAATCTTATCGCCAGGATGTGGAATCAGCTATTTTAGGAACCATTGCACGAAGGCCCTGCACACTGGATGACCTGGTAAAGATATTGGGCATGCACATCAATGAGGTGAATAAATACCTGGATGTTTTAGAGCACGAAAACAAAATAACCCACATCACTGAAAATCGGGGTGTTTTTTACAATATCTCAAAATAAAACCACAACATTTAGGTATTGTCAGGAAGACAGGATAACTAATTATTATTTTGGAATACCTTTACTGCTTTTGCTAAAGTAGCAACTGCTTAGAAATGGCATTTCGGTATCCTTTATGCATATAAACAAAACCATAATTCTGATCGTAATCTTTATACTCACAGGATTGCGAGTTTTACCACAATCAGGAAATGAATCTTTTGACACAATTCCTACTGAGACAAATTCCTCTTCAAAATATTACATCAATCTCGACAACCAGTTTTTATTACGCATTTATAGTATTTATAAGTCAAACAATGTTGATATCAGCAAAGATGGCTCAACATTAAAGTTCAGACCAAATGGACCTTTTAGTATTGGGTTGGGGTTCAATTATAAGTTTATTGGGTTAGGCATTTCATATGGTGCACCGGTAACTAAACAAAGTAAGGATAAATATGGAAATACTCAGCGGCTTGATTTGCAGTTCAGCGTCATTTCTAAAAGTTTTGGAGTGGATGCCCATCTTCAAGCCTATAAAGGATATTACATTTCAAACCCAGGGGATTTTATTAATTGGAACGAGAAGTATTATCCACAATTGCCTGATATGCGTGTACTTACTTTGGGGCTAAATGCCTTCTACTTGTTTAATGGCAATAAATTTTCTTATCGCGCAGCATTTAAAGGCAATCAAATTCAAAAGAAAAGTGCCGGTAGTATTGCTGCAGGATTATTTGGCACTTTTGATGAAGTTCGAACTGATAACGGATTTGTCCCAAAGGGGCTGGTCGATTCAACTGATGTTACATTAGATCTTAAATCTTTTCAGGCTTTTACAATTGGTGTTAGTGTGGGTTATATGTACACTTTCGTGATTAAACAAGGTTTTTTTATCAGCCTCGCTGGAGTACCTGGCATTGGATACAGACATTACCAAATTAAAGATATTGATAACAAAGAAGATTTCGATAATCAATTGACTATTCATCTGGCCGGAAAGATTGCCATTGGTTACAACTGGAAAAAATACATGATCAGTTTAAATACCAACCTTAATTTGAGGAATTACAAATATAAATCTTACGAATTATCAATGTCTACAGAACATCTGAAACTTACATTTGCTATACGCTTTCAAACCAAAGCGAGTAAAAAAAGAAATCAATATTATTTTGATTGAATTCATTTTCAGTCACCAGAGCGACTATGGCTTCGGCAGGGTAATCATTGAAGCCATTGGAACGGTTGTATTCATCAACAGGTATTTCACTTTTCGGGTACCTTATTATCATTATCTTCCTTTTCTTCCTTTAAGGCAAGAAATTTTATCCTGTGTATATACTTTTTCACAGCCCATCCAATAGGTATAAGTAGCAACCATCCGAGTGTCCATAAACCGGGTCCAAACCATGCGAGGGGAAAAGTAAGGACTGAAACAACAGGCTCGGGCAGAAATTTAATGTACATGGTTTCTTTTTCAAGTTTTGATGGGGCATCACTAACAAGTTTATTCTTTAGTGCATAATGCCAACTCCCTAAGGATAGGAAACCTGCGATAGCCAAAAGCGAACTCTGCATCTGCATCAGTAATACTTCACCACCAAATTCCGCATCGAGGCGAACGAAATAGATGTAAAGCATAAGTGTGAATATTTGCAATATCGACAATGTTGAATGTGTACTGTCTGTTCTTTTCAGGTTGCCAAATTGCAAATTGCTCATCCCCCAATACAAAATAACAAGAACAAGGCCGATGAAAATTACCGTATAATTAAGATAACTTTCAGTTAGTACCTTATACAATTCATCCCTACCAAACCCATCAATTTCCGGATTAGGCATAAGCGTAAATAATTTGTAGATCATCAATGCATAAAGCACATCAATAATAACTCCAAGACGGAACAGTTGTTTTTCGCCTCTTTCTATTAGTGCTTGAGTTATTTCCTTTTTAGTACTTAGAATTTTTTTGATCATGATCATTTGTTTTTTGTGATTGGTCGCTGATCAGCATGGCTCGTGATTTATATACAAAAAGCGAACGGAGTTTATCCCAGAAGTCACCTCCCAGTACAAAAAGACTTATTAAAAGTAATATATCCCCGGAAATGATAAAATACAGATGATATTGTTCCATAAATTGTATATACTCCTCAATATATGGTTGTACGATGCCTAAAATTAATGGGATAGAGAACAATATTAATCCAAGCCTATACCTAAAAGGGCTTACGGTATCCGGAGGACCATATTTTTTAAACCAGGAAAAAATAGTTGACTTAAGATATGTGAAGCCTGATTTTCCCAGAATGGCAACTGCAATTATCATAAATATTTCAGGAATTCCCAATGCTAGTAATCCTGATAAAACGGATTTAATTGTTGTGGATAAATCTGAAGCAACTACCAATGGAATAAAAAGCGGGCTTAAGAATCCGGAAATAAATATAATTCCTCCCCAAATAAGCCTGTTGTTAGGTGGCTTTTGCATACCGATTTTTTGTAAAGTTGTTTCTGTCATTTAGAAAATAAAAATACGTTTTTTCTTAAGAAATATACTATAACTATATTTCCACAGATATTGTCAGGAAGCTAGTATATCCTATTTTTTGCAGATCAATAAAATAATATTATTTGATATTGACTCAAATTAATTGTCGTTTTGTAACTAATCAGTATCAAAAATAACACAAAAACTTTCTGTTTTTTTTAAAAACATACGGTTTTCAACAATACGTTTGGGGTTGTTAACATGTGTTTATCTATTTGTAGAAAATTCAGTGGTTATCAACAAAAAACTTTGCCCCGTCTTAATAAAAACCCTTGTAAATACTTGATTTACTGCATATATTCCACTTGTTTTGTATTGTAAATCCAAGTAGGTTGGATAAAGATAAAATCATATTAGAATTAATACAAAAAGTCGAGTTGCTTACCCAACGGATCCAACAACTTGAGGTATTTGAGAAAGAAAACAAAAAACTCCGAAAGGAAAACACGGTACTGGAACAACGTTTATCCAAGTACGAACACCCAAAAAACAGCAACAACAGTTCAGTTCCCCCATCCAAAGATGAAAACCGCCCCAAACGCAACCAAAGTTTACGTGAAAAAACAGGGCGCAAGCCCGGGGGGCAAAAGGGAAGAAAAGGCAATACGTTAAAGATGGTTGAACTGCCCGATATCATTGAAAAACATATTCCCGGTTTTTGTAGCTGTTGCGGGGAAGATGTCAGTAGTCTCCCATATGAGTTTGTCGGCAAGCGCCAGGTAATGGACCTGCCTGAGATAAAACTTCACGTAAAGGAATACCAAATATTCAAGAAGGTTTGCACTCGTGGCCACCAAACAACAGCGCAATATCCTTTAGAAGCCAATGCGCCGGTAAGTTATGGCAACAACATACAAAGCCTTATAGGTTACCTGCACACACGGCAATATATCCCGTTTAAACGGATGGAGGAGTTCATCAAAGATGTGTTCAAAATTCCCATAAGTGAAGGCGGCATCCATTATTTGCTGAACAAACTTGTAAGCAAAGCAAGGCCCGCTTATGAGCTGATAAGGGAAAAGCTCAATTCAAATTCTGATTTTTCGATCGGGGCTGACGAAACAGGGGTAAAGGTTGCAGGTGAAAAACATTGGGCGTGGACTTGGCAAAACGAAGAGGCCACATTCATCTCTATTACCGACAACAGGGCAGGGAAGAGTATAACCCAAAACTTTAAAGATGGTTTTGAGAAAGCTGTTTTGGTCCATGATTGCTGGAAAAGCCACTTTAACACCAAGGCATTGACCCATCAAATATGTATGGCCCACTTATTAAGGGAGCTGAACTACCTGACAGAACTGTATGACCATAAATGGAGCAGGGTTTGCAAAAGGCTTTTTCTATCGGCCATTAAATTAAAGGACCAGATGGACGATGTGGATTATTACATTCACAACCCCCAAAGGACAACCATGGAAAACCGCCTGAAAATATTACTTGACCACGCTTTGAATAAAAGCAACAAAGAACTCGTTGCTTTTCAAAACAGGTTGGTAAAATACCGACATTACATATTCCCGTTCCTTTACCACCCAAAAGTACCCCCCGACAACAATGCTTCGGAAAGGGCAATAAGGAACATCAAGGTAAAACAAAAAGTATCAGGTCAGTTTAAATCGCCTGCCGGAGCTTTTGGGTTTGCAGTACTCCGATCTGTTACCGATACCATTCTTAAAAATGATCAGAATGTGTTAGGCTCTTTAAAAGTTATTGCGAACTTGCACACTGATTAGTTAC
>JAUVKF010000087.1 GCA_030596395.1 Chlorobiota bacterium
GCTGCTTTTTTTGTTTTTTTCAATCCCATGACGTTGCTGTATAGTTTCACCTATCGACCTGAAATACTGGTGACAACGCTTGGATTTTCCTCTTTCTATTTGCTGGATGTATCCTTACGGGATAAAATACGAAAGTCAAAAATTCTGCTTTCAGGGATATTAAGCGGACTTGCATTTTTGGTTCATATCAATGGTATCGTTTTTATTATTGCGGGAGGTGTTTTGCTGCTCAGTTATAAAAACTACAGGATGACAGTAATTTTCTTCCTTTTTTCGGGATTGACTACCTTACTATATTTCTACGATCTGTGGCAACCCGGTAGTTTTCAACAGTTCTTGTTTCAAATGCGTAACTGGCCCGACAGCGTTGCATCCAATTACCTTGCTACAGGCCCGCTTGATTACGTTTACAGGTTTTTAATAAAACTGTTAAGTGAGCATCAGCGTTTTTTCTGGAGCCCAAAGGTTTGGGGGATTTCTTCTTTGTTTTTCTTTTCGCTGATCATCAATTTTAAAACCTTGATACACAAGTATAAATCATTGATGATCTATTTTCTGACAATCGTCATTTCATTAAATATTTTCGGGTCGTATATTGCTGAGATCTACTGGATATATTACTTGCCATTTATGGTGATTGTAATAGCGGTGACAATAATTAAACTGAAAGAGCAATCATCAACCTTAGTAAAAATAGTTGTTTTATTAATTCTAATACTTCAGGCTGTATCGGTTGGCATGATGTACAATTTCATTTTTAGTAAAAATGGAAATCATGTTGAGCAACACCATCGGTTAATGGCACAAATAGATGAACCGGATGCGCTGGTTTTGGTGCCTTATCGTTTTGTATTTAACGAATTGGATAACAGAAATTTAGCCACTTTCAAAGGTTTTGAGTATCACCAGGTTGAAATTGGGAAAAAGCTCTCGGAGGAAGAATTTTTATTGAGGGCAAAAACACTGAATATCAAGTACATTATCGTATCGCCTGAATTTATTGATGGCAGAAGTACATTGTTCTCCTGGATGATAAAAAATACAATGGATGATTTACCGCTGTACGAGCCGGTTTATCAGGATGCAGGTTATATTATTCTTGCACTAAGCGAATAATAACAGCAATTAAAATTTATACAGGTTATCGTCAATCAATTTGTCAGCAATCCTTCTTCTTGCTTCTTTAATATTGATAGCTTCCACTTTCGTAAGTTTCTGAAGTGCATCGCAGAGTTGGGTTCGTATTTCACCTTCAGCAAAAGAGCCAATGGCATCGAAACCTGATTTATTAATTGACTGGATCAAATCGTGGGTGAGTACATCAAGAATATCCTTATACAATTCCAGGTTTAGTATGCTATGAACTTTCTCCATCTTTTCAACCCTAAGTTTGGTCGATTCAAGTACATAGATGTTCATAATCATATCAGAAATGTTCATCAGTATCTCTTCCTCGAACATCAGCTTCCTTTTAAAAGTATCCGAAATAACCGGTATCAGCATCAAAACAGCCTTTTTCAGGTTATTGATGTAGTGTTTTTTAATCTCATAGTAATCGCCATTTATTGAATCCGCCTGTTCAATTTTATCCAGATTATTCAACACTTCATTGGCAGCTTCATAAAGATCAATCTTATGCTTCATACCTTTTTTCATAGTCGAATCAACTGCGATCAGGCGGTTAATTTCGTTGGTGCCTTCAAATATCCTGTTAATCCTTGAATCGCGATAAGAACGGTCGGCAGGAGCTTCAGAAGAGAACCCCATTCCACCATAGATTTGCACCATTTCATCAACAATGTAATCTAATGATTCAGAGCCGTATACCTTAAGTAATGCACATTCTGGTTCATATTCTGCCACACCGTTAATATTGGCTACACCATAGCTGTCACCTTGTTCCTTCAGGGTCACGATAGTATCCTCGATATCTTTACTTACACGGTAAACTGCCGATTCGGTTGCGAACGTTTTTATAACCTGTTCCCCTAACTTATGTTTGATAGCTCCAAAGGCCGAAAGGAACGAACCGAATTGTTTACGCTCGTTGGCATAAGTTACCGAATGATTGATCGCCCTGCGCATACCACCAATTACTGTTGCACCGAGTTTAATACGGCCAATATGGAGAATATTCAATGCTATGCGGAAACCTCCTCCACGTTTTCCCAAAAGGTTTTCAACAGGTACTTTTACATCATTAAAAAATATCTGACGGGTTGAAGATCCTTTAATCCCCATTTTATGTTCTTCCGGGTTCATGGTGATGCCCTGCGATTTCGATTCAACAATAAAAGCACTGAGTACCCTGTCGTTATCGATTTTTGCAAAAACAGTCAGAATATCAGCAAATCCACCGTTGGTGATCCACATTTTCTGACCGTTTAGGATATAGTGTTTGCCATCTTCGGTTAATACAGCTTTTGAAGTACCGGCATTCGCATCCGAGCCTGCATTGGGTTCAGTTAAACAATAGGCTGCTAACTTTTCGCCGCTGGCGAGGGATGGGATATATTTTTCTAATTGTTGCTCGTTTCCGTAATAGAGTATGGGTAAAGTGCCAATACCGGTGTGGGCCATAAATGCCACTGAGAAGGAATAGGCAGAACCAATGGCTTCGTTTGCCTTCATTGAGGTTAAAAATGATTGTCCGAACCCTTCGTATTCTTCAGGAACAGAGATGCCCAGCAAACCAAGATCGCCCGATTTTTTTAATAAAGATGCAAGCAGGCCTTCGGTGTGTTCATCGAGTGCATCAAAATTTGGTGCAACCTCCGATTCAACAAAATCCTCGCAGGTTTGCGCAATCATTTTCTGTTCTTCGTCAAATTCTTCAGGAATAAAGATGTCGTTGTAAGTCACATCTTTAATTAAAAACTCTCCTCCTCTTAATGCGGCCTTGGTTTCCATGTTTTATCTTTATTTAAAATTTGGGCAAAGATAAAATAAAGAATAAAGGATGCAATCGATTGCTTTTTATTCTGAAATTAAAAAATCCCGTCAAAAATTAATTCAACGGGACTCAAAAATATTTTAAATATTATTATTTTGATTTACCGGAAATGGTAATATTGATCTCATCTTTCTTGCCATCATAACCAACAGTAATCATATCACCTTCCTTTAAGTTGGCTTTAATGATCTCTTCTGCAAGTTCATCTTCAACATATTTCTGGATAGCCCGTTTTAGCGGTCTTGCACCAAATTGCTCGTCCCAGCCTTTCTCAATGATATAATCTTTGGCTTTGGGTGTTACTTTGATTTTAAATCCCATTTCTTCAATACGTCCGTAAAGCTGTTGCAATTCAATATCGATGATCTTATGAATGCCGTCCCGGTCGAGTGGCTCAAAAATAACAATATCATCAATCCTGTTAAGGAATTCAGGGGCAAAAGTACGTTTCAGTGCATTTTCAATTACACCGTGTACATGGCTTGATTTGCTTTGTTTTTTTGCTTCAGTAGAAAAGCCAACACCCTGTCCAAAATCCTTCAACTGACGTGAACCAATATTCGATGTCATAATGATAATGGTGTTTTTAAAATCAACCTTTCGGCCTAAACCATCTGTCAATACACCGTCATCCAGCACCTGTAACAAGATATGAAATACATCCGGATGGGCTTTTTCAATTTCATCCAGCAATATAATCGAGTAAGGTTTTCTGCGTACTTTTTCAGTCAGCTGTCCACCCTCTTCATATCCAACATATCCCGGAGGTGCTCCAACCAACCTGGAAACGGCAAATTTTTCCATATACTCGCTCATATCAACCCTCACCATGGCATCCTCTGTATCAAATAAAAATTTTGCAAGCATTTTGGCAAGATAGGTTTTACCTACACCAGTGGGCCCCAGGAATATAAATGACCCGATTGGTTTTGTTGGATCTTTCAACCCTGCACGGTTACGCCGGATTGCTTTAACAACTTTCAGAATGGCATCTTCCTGACCAATTACCTCATTTTGAAGCTCTTTCTCCATGTTGATCAGTCGTGTGCTTTCACTCTGGGCGATATTGGTCACAGGAATTCCGGTCATCATGGCAACCACTTCGGCAACGTTTTCTTCGGTCACGTTTTCCCTGTGAATTTTTGACTCTTCTTCCCAGCGTTTTTTAGCCTTTGCAAGTTCTTCGGTATATTGTCTTTCAATATCCCTGAATTGGGCGGCTTCTTCAAACCTTTGGCCACGGATTGCGGTGGTCTTTTTTTCTTTTATCTCTTCAATAGAGTTTTCGAGGTTGATAATTTCGGTTGGCACATGGATATTGCTGATGTGAACCCTTGCACCTGCTTCATCCAATGCATCAATAGCCTTGTCGGGCATGTAGCGGTCGCTGATATAACGGTGGGTTAACTGCACGCAAGCACGTATGGCTTCATTATCATACTTTACAAGGTGATGATCCTCGTATTTTTCTTTAATATTATTTAGAATATCTTCTGTTTCCTCGGTAGTAGTGGGATCAACCAGCACTTTCTGAAAACGCCTTTCCAAAGCACCATCCTTTTCAATGTATTGCCGGTATTCATCAAGGGTTGTTGCGCCAATACACTGTAATTCGCCCCTGGATAAGGCAGGTTTAAACATATTGGATGCATCCAGTGAACCGGAAGCATTTCCTGCTCCGACTATGGTGTGTATTTCATCAATAAACAGGATGATGTCAGGATTTTTCTCCAATTCGTTCAATACCGCTTTCATACGCTCTTCAAACTGTCCGCGGTATTTTGTACCGGCAACAATCGAGGCCAGATCAAGTGTGACGATCCGTTTATTAAACAGGGCACGCGAAACTTTTCGTTCAACTATGCGAAGAGCTAATCCTTCGGCAATCGCCGATTTACCAACACCCGGTTCACCAATCAGGATTGGATTGTTTTTCTTCCGGCGGCTTAACACCTGGGCAATCCTTTCCAGTTCCTTCTGACGGCCTACGATAGGATCCAGCCGTCCTTCTTCGGCAAATTTTGTCAGGTCCCGACCAAAATTATCCAGAACAGGTGTTTTCGATTTCGGGTCGGCAGTTTTCTTCATACCACCCAAAGGTTTTCCTCCCGATTTCGGCTCATCTTCTGTTTCGCCAGGCAATTCAGATTTCGGATCTACAAATTTGGATTTTTGATCTTTCTCCTTGAGAATAGAAGTTAATTCTTCTTTGATGGAGTTGTAATCTATACCATATTTCTCCAACTTACTACTCGCCAGGTTTTTATCATCTTTTAAAATGGCAAGTAACATATGTTCGGTACCCACCAGGTCGCTGCCAAGTGCTTTCGCCTCAAGATAAGTGATTTTAAGCGCTTTTACTGCCTGCCTCGACATTGGGATGTTCTCTATTTTATCATCATTATCCTTTGTTTCTTTAATAGCATCTTCAATGTTCTTTTTTATCTCGGGTAAATCCACACCAAAATAAGACAGCAATTGAACTGCCAGTCCTTCGCCTTCGCGGATGATTCCCAGCAGCAGATGTTCGAGCCCTAAATAGTTATTTCCTAATCGCTGGACTTCCTCCCGGCTAAAAGCCAGTACATTCTTCGCCCGATCAGTAAATTTTCCGTCCATTATATCGTGATTTATTTGTTGACAAAATTACATAATAAAAAGGTGTCAGCATGTTTTGTAAATGTTAATAAAGGATTAGTATTGTTTAGCATCAAACTGTTCAACTGAGCAATTTTTAGGTAATTTACTTTAGTAAACCCATAAAATATTAATTACAAAAGTGCTGAAAATCACTCCAATCAAAAATAATGCCATTAGATATTGAAGTAATGTATGAAACCCTCTTTTGTTAACAGGATTTTGTTAAAACAAACAGGGTAAAAAAATGTATGTTGGGTGTGTTATTTTTATAAATTCGTATCTTTGCAGGCTTATCATTAAGTTATTAAATTAGAAGGAGTTAGCACATGGAGATTGGGAATCCGGAAGAACGGATTATACAGGTTAATATAGAAAACCAAATGAAGGCTGCTTACATCGATTATTCGATGTCAGTTATAGTGTCGAGGGCACTGCCAGATGTGCGTGATGGTTTTAAACCGGTTCATCGCCGGGTATTATTCGGAATGCATGAATTGGGTGTTTTTTCGAACCGTCCGTACAAAAAATCAGCAAGAATAGTAGGGGAGGTGCTTGGTAAGTATCACCCACATGGAGATACCTCAGTTTATGACTCAATGGTACGTATGGCACAGGATTGGTCGTTGCGTTATCCATTGGTTGAGGGACAGGGTAACTTTGGATCAATTGATGGTGACAACCCGGCTGCCATGCGATATACCGAAGCCAGGCTTCGAAAGATCGCAGAAGAAATGCTCGTGGATATTGAAAAAGATACCGTAGACCATCAGCTTAATTTTGATGATACTTTAAAAGAACCGACTGTATTGCCAACACAGATCCCCAACCTCTTGCTAAATGGTGCATCGGGGATAGCTGTAGGTATGGCAACCAACATGGCTCCGCATAATTTAACACAGGTAATTGATGGAATATTAGCCTACATTGATGATAACGAAATAGATATATCAGAATTATCTAAACTGGTACAGGCTCCCGATTTCGCGACAGGTGGGATAATTTATGGCTACGATGGTGTACTTAATGCTTTTGAAACCGGCAGGGGCCGGATAGTTTTGAGGGGAGAAGTCAACATTGAAGAAACTGCCAGTGGTCGTGAGCGTATTGTTGCGACATCTATTCCTTATATGGTTAATAAGGCGGAAATGATTCGCAAAACTGCTGACCTGGTTAACGATAAAAAGATTGAGGGAATTTCTGATATCAACGATGAATCGGACAGAAATGGTATGCGTATCGTTTACGACCTGAAAAGGGATGCCATTCCAAGTATCGTAATTAACAAGCTCTACCAGCAGACACCATTACAAAGTTCGTTTAATGTAAACAATGTGGCGTTGGTAAAGGGCAGGCCCAAAATGCTTAACCTGAAAGACCTTATTCTTCACTTTGTTGAGCACAGGCATGAGGTAGTTATACGGCGTACAGAATATGAATTAAAAGAAGCGGAACGCAAGGCCCATGTGTTGGAAGGTTTGATGATTGCACTTGATAACCTTGATGCGGTTATTGCACTGATCAGGGCTTCGAAGACCCCTGAAGAAGCAAAACAGGGCCTGATGAGTTCCTTTGAACTTTCTGAAATTCAGGCTAAGGCCATACTGGAAATGCGTTTGCAGAAACTTACCGGACTGGAAAGAGAAAAGATCAAATCGGATTACGAAGAGCTGATGAAGCTGATTGCAGGTTTGAAGGAACTGCTCGCCAGCCAGGATATGCAAATGGAAGTGATTAAAAACGAGCTTCTTCATATTCAGGAAAAATACGGTGATGAAAGACGGACACAAATCGTTTATTCGGCTGAAGATATTCGCATGGAAGATGTAATTCCGGATGAAGAAGTGGTAGTTACCATTTCGCACATGGGATATATCAAACGTACACCATTAACCGAATTCCGCCAGCAACGCAGGGGCGGGCGCGGCTCTCGTGGTAGTTTAACAAGGGATGAAGATTTCCTCAAATATCTCTTTGTTGTTACCAATCACGATTATATGCTGTTTTTTACAGAGCAGGGTAAAGTATTCTGGATGAGGGTTTATGAAATTCCGGAAGGTACCAAAACATCGAAGGGCAGAGCTATCCAGAATTTGATTCATATTCCGTCTGATGATAACGTAAAAGCATTTATCAATACAAAAGACCTTAAAAACGAGGAATATATCAATAATAATTTTATTATCCTTTGCACCAAAAAAGGCATAATCAAAAAAACATCACTCGAAGCTTATTCACGCCCGAGGCAGAACGGTATCAATGCCATTACGATTAAAGAAGGTGATGAACTGTTGGCAGCACGGTTGACGAATGGTGAAAATGAAGTTGTTTTAGCCAAACGATCGGGGAGGGCTATACGTTTTAACGAGACAAAAGTAAGGCCTATGGGTAGAAATGCCGCCGGAGTACGCGGTGTTACCCTCGAAGGTAAAGACGATGAAGTTATCGGCATGATTTGTCTGGAAGATGCTGAACAAACCATTATGGTTGTTTCGGAAAAAGGATATGGAAAACGCTCACACATTGATAATTACCGCGTGACAAACCGTGGTGGTAAAGGCGTAAAAACGATCAATATAACTGAAAAAACCGGAAACCTGATTGCCATAAAAAACGTTTTCGACAAAGATCAGTTAATGATCATTAATAAATCAGGTATTACCATAAGGATGGGTATGGAAGATGTTCGCGTAATGGGTAGAGCAACCCAGGGCGTTCGTTTGATCAAGATTGAGGAAGGCGATGAGATTGCCGCCGTTGCTAAAATTGATACCCAGGAAGGAGAGGAGGTTGACCTGGACGAAAATGAGGACAACCATGCTAAGAATGGTGATAATGCTGAAAACAAGCAGGTTGAATAATAATTCATAAAGTAGTTTATGTCGTATAATTTCACAAGCAGCAACTGTTTCAATTTAGAAAATGTTTAAATACGGGCCGGTTGTGGTATAATTTATGTTTATAAATATCTTTGCTAATTCAAAAAACACATGAATATGAAAAGAATTGCCATTTTATTAAGCCTCAGTTTGCTAATTGTTTTTAGCACAAATGCCCAGAAAAACAAAAGGACAAGTGCCTATATGTACAATAAAAATCAACAGTACGAAAAGGCCAAAGAAGCCATAGATGAGGCAGTTAAACACGAAAAAACTATTAGCGATGCAAAAACCTGGATGTACAGGGGAGAGATTTACTACAATATTGCCATTTCGGAAGATTCTGTAGTAAGAGCCCTTGCACCGGACGCGGTTGATATTTCGTACGAATCGTTTGCAAAAGCAAAACAGCTGGATGAAAAAAATACCTATGAAGGGGAGTTATCGCTGTATTTTCTTAACCTGACCAACCTGTATTACCGACAGGCCGGAACCGGTTTCGAAAATGGGGATTATGACGTTGCCATTGAAGGCTTTAAGAAAGCTTTCGAAATTTCCCAGGTTGATGACAGGTTCGATACGATTGCTGCGTTTAATATCGGTATGGCAGGTGTATTATCCAATCAGCCGGATATTGCATCCGAATACCTTCAAAAATGTGTGGATGTAGATTTCAGGGATCCAAGGGTTTATATGTTTTATAACCGTTCGGTTAAGCAATTGGGTGATACAGCTCGTGCACTGGAGATCATCAGGCAGGGAAGGGATGCCTTTCCGGGAGATTTAACCCTGTTACTTGAGGAAGCCCAGCTTTATCTGGAAAAAGGTGAAACCGAAAAATTGCTGGCAAGTTTGCAGGAAGCAGTTGCTGCCGACCCCGAAAATTCAAACCTCTACTTTTTAATTGGCAAAAGCCATGATGATTTGGACGACAAAGTTGCTGCCGAAGAAAGCTATAAAAAGGCTGCAGAATTAAATCCTGAATTTTTTGAAGCATTTTACAATATTGGTGCTATTTATGTGAACAAAGCATCTGAACTGCAATCAGAAGCTAACGATTTACCGCTCAACGAAGTGGATAAATATAACGAGCTCACCGAGCAGGCAAATAAAGAACTTGAGAAAGCCGTTCCATACCTTGAAAAATCACTGGAGTTGAAGCCAGATGATGAACCAACACTTACAGCATTGAAAGAAGCTTATGCCAGGCTTAAAATGAATGATAAGCTTGAGGAGTTGAACAAATAAGAAACAACTTAAAAGGGGAGTGTAGATTTTACACTCCCTTTGTTTTAATATTTGCTATTTAACATAATATTAATTATAGGACAAAAGGAGCAAATTGCGGATACGAAGTATTTGATATAAAATCGGTTATCAGGACGTAGTCCGATAACTATTGATTTTATGTCAAAGCAATTTGCGGTGATGTATTCCGAGAACTTTTAAAAGATTTTACTTTGAATTCGTCTGTCACCTATAATGAAATATTATGTCTGCTTCACTTTATTCCTTTTCATGTTACCCTCGCCCACTTATCTGCCAGAATGAAATGAAGGCATGGCATTTTCTTCGGGCTTTCCCGCTTAAATTATTATGTTAAATATTATTTAGTTGTGTTTGATCCCTTTATGATCCGTTAGTGATCCCTATGATCCCTTTATGATCCCTTTTACTTGAGTACATATTTTGTGCCGACGCCTGTCTCACCTTCTTTTTGCAAAACATCCCATTTTTCTACAAGCTCAGTAAGGTCTCTTGTAGCTGTCGCCTTAGAAACACTGGCAACTTCCTGATAATCACTGTTCGTTATTCTACCTTTTTCTTTAGTAAATAAGACTCCTTTAATTTGTCGATAGCTTAATCCAAGTTCCGTTAAAAACTGAGTATTGTAGATATCTTTACTAATTGTCACCTGAATTCCACCACCAACAACTTTAATTTCAGGTTCTGGTAATCCATATTTTTTGCATTCTTCAATTATTTTTATTGTACCTCTACCCCATGCTTCAATTAAGCCACCTTTGAAGAATATGTCAGCAAGAACAGGGTTTCTCGGACGAGAGGGATGTTTCTTCTTCAGATCATCTTCGGTTAAACCATTTGGTAATGTACCTTCATTCCAAACAACAAGCTTGTTGTTATAGACGCTTATTTGAATTGGTGCTCCCGAATAATTTCGGTGGACTATTGCATTTAACAATGCTTCTTTTACTGCATCAAAAGGATATTCTGAATCCTCAATCCGATGTAATCCTTCATAAGATATTGAGGAAGTAAAAAATTTCTTATTCAAGATGTCTATTACTTGATCGGCCAATTGAAATGCATTTCCCTCAATTAGCTCCTGAAACTTTAAATCATCATCAGTTTTCCCAAACCGTCCAATTTTAATGTAAGCATTTGGAAAAAAGATCCTTGGATCTTTGTAAAACGCAAGTATTGCAGCTCTTTTAAGTTGTTTGTTTTCAATCAACCTCAGGTTTTCAAATAGGTGCTCTAAATCTTCATCCTCAATATTTGATAACCTTTTACTTTTAATAGCTCCCTTTTTAAATGCTTCAATGGCATCATTACTAATTCTATCCATTTGAGCTTGTGGGTCAAGAACATCGTCCCATGTTTTACCAGATTTTCTCAGTAAAAAATCAGTTAACTCTGCCCCTATTAAAAGTTGGTTTGTACTACCACTTCTATAGTAATATTTGCCTCTGAATGAGATGGGTACATCGTATGGTTTTGTGATAATTTCGATATGATGCATGCTTTTTTCTTCATACAAATTAATATCACAAAGTATTCCAAGTTGATTCTTTATCTTATTCGGTAAGTCATCCATTAAAGACTGGTAATTTGAAATATTTACTGTATTACCCTTATCATCTTTCCCAATAAATATCTTACCTCCTTTTGCATTCGCAAAACCGCAAATCCACTTTAAATATTCATCTCGCCAACTAGATTTCCATTCTATATTTTGGTTTTCTGACATATTTACCCAAATAATTTTCTATAATTACCCTTTGTTTTAAATTCGATAATTCCATTATCTCTTAATAGTTGTAATTGTTGTCTAATCTTATCCTTTATGAACTTATTACTTGGATATTTATATGATAACATATCTTCAAATTGATAAAGTTCTTGTAAGTTGAAATCTAAATTCGGTATTTTGTCAATGCAATTTAATATATCCAAAAGCCAACCTTTTTTCTCAGATACTTTCTTTCTTAAAAATAAAGTTTCTTTCCATTTGTGAAGAACTGTAACTTTATCTATTTCTTTAGAATGCTTAATGAGAAAAACTCTTCCAATTGATGGAATTTTTGACAAATTAATGTTACAGCCAATCCAACCTGCTCTTTTAGCTGAAACAGAAAGAGGTTTCCTTTTTTCAATAATTTCTGGAACAAAGAAATGTTTAGGAATGAGTAAAAAATCACAAATGTCCCAATTCTTCTTATTGTAAGTTAAGAAAAAGAAATTTGGATTTTGTATTGATGAAACCCTATTAATCATTGAATCATAAGCGCCATCAACAATTTTTGTACCGAGTTTTCCATTCTTACTTTTTAACTCATAATCTTCATCACAACTAGAACAAAAAAAATCAGCTACTGGTTTGTTATTTTTATAATTACTTAGACTTTCGTTTCCACAATTTGGACAATATGAATTTTTCTGAACCCAATTCTCTGTTAATACTCTTGCGATTTGTGTGGAGCTTTTATAGTTCTTGGCTAAGGATATGTCAATTCTCAAATTCAATTTATAAGTTCTTTACTTTGATCAGATAAAAATGCTTTATCAAGTTTTTAATAATTAAATGTAGTCCCTCCTCCTGTAGCCTTCCCTAATAATGGCTCATGATAATTATTAAGACCTCCGGGAGGTAAATAATTATTAATGTGTTTAACTAGCCACCTTTTACCTCCAGCTCATCATAAAAAAAGGCTCACAATGTAAGTTCTCTTTTGTATTATAATCATTAGTGCAAATCACCAAAAAATTATAATTGATTATGATTGAATTAAAATAACATGATATATTAACAAAAATAATCTTTTATACACAATTATGTGACATCGTAAAACATTAGAAGTTATTCTAAATAAATTGTTTATACATAGCCTCCACACACATTTTGCTCGCTACACTCACAAAAAGAGTGTTCCGTTATCAGGAAGGAAAGAAACCTGTCAGCCGACAAGTAGAGAATAAAACTTTATGACTATCGGGAAACATTAACATGTAATTTATAATTGCAAGTTACAGAAGCCACTAGAAGTCTGTCGAACAAATTTTCCCCAAAGTATCTTCGATTTACCTTATAGCAAAACTCATCAAGATAATCTTGCATATACT
>JAUVKF010000046.1 GCA_030596395.1 Chlorobiota bacterium
GGAGAAACCAAAGAAATCAATACGAAATTTTTAAATGATCATGGAAATGAATGGATTGATCTGTTGTCAGATCTAAAATACATTATTTTAAATAAAAGTTTGATTTTACAGCCATATCAAACAGTCTGGCTGAAGAAGGTAACATGATTCATATATTTTAGAAATCAATTAATCAGAAAATACCTAATTTACAAATGAAGATTTTAATAGCGCCGGATTCATTTAAACACTGCCTAACGGCAATGAAGGTTGCACGATATCTTGAAGAAGGAATTCATAAGATATTGCCCGAAGCTGATACGAAAATATTGCCATTGGCTGACGGTGGAGAAGGAACGGTGCGTGCCTTGGTTGATGCAACGGGTGGAAATATATATTCAGTTAGGGTCCATGATCCTTTAATGAGGAAAATCGAATCTTTTTTCGGGGTTCTTGGAGACAACAAAACTGCAATAATAGAAATGGCAGCAGCATCTGGAATTGAACTTATACAACCTGAAGAACGAAATCCTTTAAAAACAACAACTTATGGTACAGGTGAATTGATAAAAGCTGCCCTGGACAGAAATTGTACAAAAATTATTATCGGTATTGGAGGTAGTGCAACCAATGATGGAGGAGCTGGTATGGTACAGGCCCTGGGAGCTAAATTATTGGATAAGGAAAATAAACATATTAAAAAAGGTGGATTAGGTCTTGGGAACTTATCAAAAATAGATGTTTCCACATTAGATAAAAGAATAGAGAAATGTGACATAACAGTTGCTTCTGATGTGGAAAACGTGCTTTCAGGGCCAAATGGTGCAACAATGGTATATGGCCCACAGAAAGGTGCAAATGCAGAAATGGTTGAAAAACTTGAACAAAACCTGAAACATTATGCCAATAAGATTGAAAATTTTACTGGTAAACAAATAAGAAATACCAAAGGTTCCGGTGCCGCAGGAGGCCTGGGGGCAGGATTGATCGCCTTTACCGGCGCTGAGATTAAACCTGGCTTTCAGGTAGTAAGTGAAATTGTAAATCTGAAGCGAAAGATAAAGTGGGCTGATTATATTATTACCGGAGAAGGGAAAATTGATTATCAAACCCAGTATGGGAAAACGCCATTCGGTGTGGCTAAAATGGTAAAAAAATACAGCAAAACCGTTATTGCTATTGCCGGCACATTAGAAAATCGATACGAAGAACTTTACCAAAAAGGATTTGATTTGATCCTCCCGATCATTGAAAAGCCAATGACAATTGAGCAAGCCATTCAGGAAGCTCCTGTTTTGCTTCAAAGATCAGGCAAGCGTATAGCCCGTATATTAAGTTTAATTGATTGATAACTTGTTGTCTGTCCCTGAAACCATATAGTGTTTAAATTAGCGGGGGCTAATTTTAGTCTTTCAAATAATTCAAAACAATGGAATCAAATTATCTAATCCTCGGCGCTACCGGCAGCATCGGCTACGCTTTTACTAAAACCTTACTCGAAAACAAAACTCCGGCAACAATTCTTGTTCGGAATAAAGAGAAAGCAAAAAAATTATTCGGCGATAACTCATTGCTTGAAATTGTTGAAGGTGATGCGATGGATCTCGGGAAATTAAAAGAAGTTGCAAGTGGAAAGCAATTCATTTTTCATGGGATCAATTATCCATACGACAAATGGGAGGCAAACATGGATCTGGTTACCGGTTATGTTATAGTTGCGGCCTCTCATAATAATTCAACAATTATTTTCCCTGGAAATATTTATGAATTTGGTAATGTAAAGGAGATTACTGAAGATACGGTTCCAAATCCTACCACCAAAAAAGGAAAAATCCGTTTGAAGCTTTTTAATATGCTCAAGTCTGCTGCAGATGAAGGAAAATGCAAAGTTATTTTTATGCGTTTACCCGATTTTTTCGGGCCCAATGTTGTCAACGGATTGATTATGCGCATTTTTGGCAATGCTATTAAAAATAAGCCCATAAACTGGCTGATCAAATCTGATATTCCACATCAGTTTGTTTACACCCCGGATGCAGCCAGGTTGATGTATCAACTTTGTTTAAAAAATAATCGGCCTGATTTTATACTTTATAATTACGGTGGGTTCATTCTTCCATCAGTAAATGCATTGGCAGAAGAAATTGCAAAGCAAACCGGAGGGTCATCAAAGGTTCAGAATCTGCCAAAATATATTATGAATATAATGGGATTGTTTATGCCGGTGATGAAGGAGATGAAAGAGAATTATTATCTTTTTGAAAATTCGGTCAATCTAAATGATGATAAAATAAGGGCAGCCTTTCCTGAGTTTAAGCAAACCTCAATGGAGAAAGCTGTTTCTGATACTTTAGAATGGTTCGGGGAAAATGTTTAAAACAAAAACCTTCCAGGGTCGGAACGATCTGGGAGTGGTTTTTAACCTGGAATGTTTACAAACCTCAAGGCATTTTTAGTTTTATTCAGAAAGACTCTTCCCGGTTCTGCGAGTGCTGGAAGGTTAGCACTTGCTAAACCCCAACTAATCCATATCTTTGTAAGCACCACAAACCGTTACTTATGATCCCAACCAAAACGGATATCTATACGCAAAAGAAATACTTCGAAGAAGTTTCTTTTTCTAACATCATGCGCAAGCGCATCTACAATGTGCTGATAATTTCGAGTGTTTATGATGCTTTTATTCTTGAAGAAGACGGGCGGATAGAAGAGCAGATTTTTTACGAGTATATGTCGTTGAACTTGCGTTACCCGCCCCGGTTCATTAACACAACTTCAGAGAAAAAGGCCTTCAAGGTTTTGAAAGAGGAAGACATCGACCTTGTTGTAACCATGTTAAGTGTTGAAGAAACGGATACTTTTCAGCTAGCGGACAATATTAAATCGGTTTACCCTGATATCCCCATTGTCGTACTTACCCCATTTTCCCGCGAAATAAGCCTGAAGATTGAAACACTGGACCTCGGTTCCATCGATTATATTTTTAGCTGGCTCGGCAATGCCGACATTCTTCTGGCAATTATCAAACTGATTGAGGATAAGATGAATGTGGCTCATGACGTGGAAGAAGTTGGTGTTCAAACCATACTTCTTGTCGAAGACAATATCCGTTTTTATTCAAGTTACCTGCCAAATATTTACAAGATCATCTTTAAACAGTCAAAAGCCTTCATGACAGAAGGATTGAATGAGCACCAGAAAATGAACCGTGCAAGGGGACGACCGAAGATTCTTCTGGCAACAAATTATGAGGAGGCATTAGAACTATATGAATTGTACAAGCACAATTTGCTGGGCGTAATTTCTGATATCAGTTATCAACGAGGCGGAAAAAAAGACCCGGATGCCGGCATTAGTCTGGTTCAGCATATAAAAAACGAAAATAAATACATTCCGCTTTTGCTGCAGTCATCTGACCCGGAAAACCACGCAAAAGCAAAGGTGATGAAGGTCGGTTTCATTGATAAAAATTCAAAAAGCTTAAATTATAAGTTGAGGGAATTCATCAAGGAATACTTCGCCTTTGGTGATTTTGTGTTCAAGTCGCCTAAAACACAGGAAGTTGTTGGCCGGGCAAAAGATTTAAAGGATTTGCAGGAAAAGATTTATCAGGTACCTGAAGAATCTTTACTCTACCACATCGAAAGAGACCATATTTCAAAATGGTTGAGGGCAAGAGCTTTGTTTCCAATCGCGAATCTCTTTATGCAATTCACCAAAGAAGATTTTAGTAACTGCCACGAAATACGTTCCTTTATTTTTGATACCATTGCCAATTTCAGGATATCCAAGGCAAGGGGTGTAATTGCACAATTCAATCGTGACAGTTTTGATGAATATTTTACCATTACCCGGATTGGTGAAGGTTCAATTGGAGGAAAGGCCCGTGGGTTGGCATTTTTAGATTCGCTGATTAAGCGAAATCATCTGTATAATGCTTATGCGAAAGTAATGATCACCATCCCGAAAACGATTGTTTTAGGTACCGACATCTTCGATGAATTTATGGAATTCAATCAGTTGCATCAGGTTGCACTTTCCGACGAATCCAGTGATGAAGATATTTTACAGGACTTCCTGGATGCACAACTGCCTGAGCGGATACTTGATGATATTTATACCATACTCACTTTCGTGGAACGACCAATGGCAATACGTTCATCGAGTCTTCTGGAAGACTCACATTATCAGCCATTTGCAGGTATTTATAATACCTATATGGTGCCTTATCTTAAAGATGACCTGAACAGGATGTTCGAAATGGTTCAATCAGCTATAAAGGCAGTTTATGCATCGGCATATTATGAGGATAGTAAGGCCTATATGCAGGCCACAGCCAATGTGATTGATGAGGAAAAAATGGCCATCGTGATGCAAACAGTTTGCGGCAGCCGATATGGCGATCGTTTTTATCCTACCTTGTCAGGAGTTGGCAGGTCAATTGATTATTACCCGATACCTCCTGAAAAACCCGAAGATGGTACAGTCAGCATAGCATTGGGGCTCGGTAAATATATTGTTGATGGTGGTTTGTCGCTGCGGTTTTCGCCAAAATATCCTAAAAAAGTATTGCAGACCTCCAACACCGATATGGCATTAAAGGAGACCCAAAAACACTTTTTTGCCCTAAGCATGAATCCTGATGAATTTATTACGTCCCCGGATGATGGTAAATCGCTATTAAAACTCAGGGTAAAAGAAGCCGAAAAGGATGACTCGATCAGGATGATTGCTTCAACGTATGATTTCCAGAACAATGTTATCAGGGATGGATACAATTATGAAGGCAAAAAATTGATCACTTTTTCCAATATATTGAAACACAATGCTTTTCCATTGGCTGAGATCCTTCAGAACATATTGTCGCTTGGCGAAAAAGAAATGGGTTATCCGGTAGAGATAGAATTTGCAGTTAATATGAAACCGGAAAAAGATGGAAACATTGTTTTCAATATGCTGCAGATTCGTCCGATAGCCACCAAACAGGAAAGTGTGCATCTAAACAAGGATAAAATGTCTGAAAAGGATACCCTGATCATTTCAGAATCAGCACTTGGAAACGGAATCATCAATGATATCCAGGATATCGTTTACATTCGTCCGCAAAGTTTTGATTCCTCGAGGAATAAAGATGCCGTTAGTATGATCAATGAGATCAATGCACGCTTTTTGGAAGAAGATAAAAATTACATCCTGATCGGTCCGGGACGTTGGGGATCGGCAGATCCATGGTTAGGTATCCCCGTCAAATGGCCGCAAATATCTGCTGCCCGATTGATCATTGAATCAGGTTTGGAAAATTACCGCATCGATCCAAGTCAGGGCACTCATTTCTTTCAGAACCTAACCTCGTTCAGGGTAGGATACTTTACCATTAATCCTTTTATTAATGACGGCCATTACGACATTGATTTTCTTGATCAGCAGGAAGCTGTTTTTGAGAATGAAGTAGTCAGGCACGTACGATTTGAAAAACCATTGACAATTATGATTGATGGGAAACAGAATATAGGGGTTGTTTTGAAACCGGGTGTTAAAGAAAACAAATAGCCAGAAGTAAGTTTGGAGAATTAGATAATTATATAATTTTCTCTTAACAAATCAGCTGTCAAACAAGAATGAATAGGCAATACTCCCAACATGTTGCCTGGCTTAAATTTGGTGATAAAAGTCTCTGAAATCTTAACAATTCCATGCTCCTGCGAAATTGACGAAACGTAAGTACCCGGAATTGGTTCCGACCAACCATCTTCGGTAAGGTTTACCACATATCCAAACAGTTTGAAATCATTATCTGCCGCAATAAACTCTTTAGACAGGTGAACAGCACCTCCATAAATGATGATCTCATTCCTTTCGGGATAAACTGAAACCACCGGGCAGGCAACTACTACCGCGATATCGTCTAATTGGCAGGAACCAATATGGTATTGCATCACATCGTAATAAACAAAATTGCCCGGCTTAATCTCGTCGAAAGCGCTTAAATCATCGGCTATGCTGCAGGATGGTGTGTCACCGTATGAAGTAATGATAAGAGGAAAACGGTCAATATACTTTTCTTTTAATTCTGTGAGCGTAGAAGCTGCATCATCCATTATTGAAAGGATCTCCTGCTTTCCTTTTGCTGAATATGTGTTTCCGGCATGTGTTAGAAAACCTTTAAAATCCAGCATTTTCGAATTTTCTGCAAGGTGGATGATTTCATCAATCTCTGGAATTTGTTCCGGTAACAATCCCGAACGGTGATAGCCATTGTCGATTTCAATAAAAATACCGGCTTTGTTCGTTAATGATCTGGCAAGTTGTTTGGTAGAAAAAATTGAATCTACCAGGAGGTTTAGATTGACTTTTCCTGACAACATATCAATCTTATCCACTTCCTGTAAATTCACAGGGAAGGCAATCGTAATATCTTCCCAGCCATGATCAGCAAAGTACCTTGCCATCGAAACCGAAGAAACCGTGATCTGATCAACACCTTTTTGCCTGAAAATTTCACCAATTTCAGCCGACTGGTGGGTCTTAAAATGCGGCCTGAAAATCACACTACTCCTCTTTACTTTTTCAAGCATCCGGTTGATGTTGCGTTCAACCTTTGATTTGTTGATGAGGAGGGTTGGTGTTGAATACATATGTCTTTACAATAAAAACAAATGTAATGCTTAATCGTTTTCATTATATCTTTGGAAAAACCTTTGTAATGAAACGAACAAGGAACTTATTGCTGATGATTTTTTTACTGCTTGCAGGATTTGCATGTCAGCAAACGGAGAAGGAGATCATCGCCAATAAAATACAATACGACGTCAATATCAAAAGTCCTGATCCTGATTACGACTGGTGGATACAAAATCTGCCCGGTCCACAGCGCGAAAAGTTTGTAGATATGATTATTGATGGAGCTTTAACTGGTAAATTTAAGGTCTACGATTATTACAATCAGCCTATTGCTACTTCTGATGTTAAAATGATTCTGTCCGACACTTCGTATTATACTATTGTAAATGAAGAACCGCCTTATACAGAGCGCGACACGATGGTCGTCAGTAATATTTTTCGCGAAGACGTTTTGCGTATCAGGTTTCTGGAAGAATGGAGAATTAATCCTGATAATTTACAGGTTGAGAAAAGAGTTTTGGGTATTGCTCCCATCGCCCGCCGACCGGATTTGATGGGTATGGAACGCTGGCAACCGCTATTCTGGATTTACACGGATGAGAAGTTTTTAGAGGAGTTGGAGAATGAGAGGAAATAGTAAATGAGCAAATGCTTCAATGCGATAATGCTATAATTAGAGATAAACCACTTATTTAAGCATTTTAGCATTCAATCATTTTAGCATTTCTAAAAAAAGAAGTACAAATCTTAAAAGCAAGAATATGAAAACGATATCACTAAACCAGGTAGAGAAGAAAAAGGTAAATATGGAAGGTGCTGAAAAAGCCTGGAAGCAGATGCCACTTTCTTCGGCAGATGGTGTGCCAATGTATTCGTTGCGGGTTTTTACAGTTGAGCCTGGTGGTTTCACACCTTACCATCAGCACCCTTACGAACATATGAATTATGTTATAGAAGGAGAAGGCGCTTTGGTGAATGAAGCCGGGGAAGAAAATCCGGTCAAGGCCGGCGATTTTGCCCTTGTAAACCCCAATGAAAAACACCAGTACCGGAATAAGTCAGCAGATAAACCTTTTGTATTGATTTGCGGGGTGCCAAAAGAATTCGAATAGTATTATTCTTTCAAATCATTAGTAGTCTTTTGGCCTAAGTATTTCCCAACCAGCATAGCGATGATCATAGTGAGGTAAAGCTGGCCTGCTACACTAAAAAATATTGAAAGGGATCGTGATAACGAATCAGCTGGTGTAATGTCCCCATAACCCAGTGTTGTCATCGTAACAAAACTGTAATAAATAAAATCAGAGCGGTTTTGCAAAATTTCACCGGGAGGGTTATATGCATCATGATTAAATGAATATACTGCGGTGAAAAGCAATGCCCCTGCTATCCCCAGTAACAGATAAACGTTGATCGATTCCAAAAACTCCAATGCCCCGACTTCCTTGCTGGAACCGACACGAATAACAAGATAAACAATAATATACAGGAAAAAGAAAACGGAAATGAAGCCAGTAATCTGGGAAAGAAGATCCATGCTCAGATATTCTGCCAGCCAGGTAAGTGCAATCACGATGAGTGGCAAATAAAAAAAACGAGCCCTTGTGGAACTTATTGAAAGAATCGAGAAAACGAAAATAAGCGTAATAACAACACTATAAATGATTCCCATGTTATTGAAATCATCAAATAATCCCAATACAAAAACATAAATAAAACAAAGAATGAACAGGACAAGATTGTATTTTGCTCTCGTTTTAAGTGACTTGATCATGATACTGTTGATTAATTTCTATTCAAAAATAAGAAATGATGAAAGAACACAGTAATCTGATTGACAAACTTATTATCTTTGCTCGCTAATACACTGAAATACTGAATATTGAGCTATAATTTTCATATACTTGAAAATGGTATCAGGATCATTCACCGTGAGGTGAAGGGAAATGTATCGCATTGCGGACTGATGGTGAATACCGGTTCGAGAGATGAACTGGAAAGCGAAAGTGGAATGGCTCATTTTATTGAGCACCTTATTTTTAAAGGCACCAAAAAGCGCAAAGCCTATCATGTACTCAGCCGTATCGAAAATATTGGCGGTGACCTGAATGCCTTCACTACCAAAGAAGAAACCTGTGTTTACGCCTCCTTTTTAAGTCCATATTATAACCAGAGCCTCGAGCTTTTTGCCGATGTGGCTTTCAATTCAACTTTTCCTCAAAAAGAAATGGAAAAGGAAAAAGATGTGATCATCGATGAGATCAATTCGTACAACGACAGCCCGGCTGAGCTCATTTTTGATGATTTTGAAGAAATGATCTTCAGGGGCCATTCCATCGGCTCAAACATCCTTGGAAATGCCGGGAGCGTTAAAGGGTTTAAAAGAACGGATGTTTTTAGGTTTCTTAAAAGAAATTACAGCACCAACCAGATTGTGATTTCATCCGTAGGCAACATTAAATTTAATCGCCTGGTTAGTCTGATAGATAAATATTTTGGTCAGATACACACAAGCCTGAACGGGATACACAGGTCCCCGTTCAATGATTATCAGCATCAAAACATCAGTGTAAACAAAGACTCATATTTAACGCATGCTGTTGTAGGAAATATTGCTTATCCGCGTAACGATGACAAAAATTATGCTTTGGCGCTGGTAACAAACCTGCTTGGCGGCCCCGCACTAAATTCACGGCTGAACCTTTCCTTACGCGAAAAATATGGTTTAGCTTACAACATTGAAGCTGCATACCAACCCTATTCGGACACCGGCGTATTTTTAATTTATGTTGGTTCCGATAAAAATCATATCAACAAAAGCCTGAACCTAGTACAGAAGGAATTGAAAATACTTCGTGATAAACCTTTGGGCATGGTTCAGCTTCATCGGGCAAAAAGGCAATTGGTTGGACAACTGGCCATTAGTTTTGAATCCAGGTTAAACGAAATGTTAGGTAATGCAAAAAGTCATTTACATGATAACGAAGTAAAAACACTCGAACAAATAATTAAGGATGTTGAACGTATTTCGGCAGATGAAGTGCAGGAGGTTGCCAATGAAATATTCAGAAAAGACAAACTCAGCACATTAATTTATAAAGCAAAAGATGCCTGATGATACTGGAGAAAAATATTGAAAAATATATTGAGGATAACACTACGGACGAAGATGATGTTCTAAAATCTTTAAACAGGGCCACAAATCTCAAAACCTATTATCCAAATATGCTTTCGGGAAGTATACAGGGCAAATTCCTCGAGATGGTCAGTCACATGATCCATCCTGAAAAGATTCTTGAGATCGGGACTTTCACAGGATATTCAGCAATTTCTCTGGCAAAGGGCTTGATTAAAGGTGGTAAACTTATCACACTGGAAGTAAATGAAGAAATGAAATCTTTCATCAGGGAGTATATTAAAAAAGCCGGGATGGAAGATAAAATCCAGATGATCATTGGTGATGCGCTTGATATTATTCCGAGCCTGGATGAAGAATTTGACCTGGTTTTTATTGATGCAGATAAAGATCAATATGTTGATTATTATGAGCTGGTGCTTGGGAAATTAAAAACAGGTGGATTTATTCTGGTTGACAATGTATTGTGGGGAGGAAAAGTGCTGGAAAGTGATTCCAGATTGGATAAAGAAACCAAAGGAATCAAAACATTTAACGAACATGTGAAGAATGATAAGCGGGTGGAGCAGGTAATGCTTTCAGTTAGGGATGGGTTGATGTTGATCAGGAAAGTTTGAGCGTGGACGCTCAAACCAGGTATCTGCTTCAAGCGTCCACCTTGAAGTTGTTACATCTCCGTCAAGGCTGGGCTGATGAAGGAAAAAATAAATAAATCGTTTATTTCTGAGCGGAACGAAGTGGAGCGAAAGAATCCCATGC
Source organism: Chlorobiota bacterium (assembly GCA_030596395.1). Classification (GTDB taxonomy): domain Bacteria; phylum Bacteroidota; class Bacteroidia; order Bacteroidales; family F082; genus JAADID01. The sequence goes on from JAUVKF010000046.1 coordinate 10,496, forward strand.
AATGAAACACGAATTTAACTTTGGGATTTCCGCAGACGTCCCGCCAATTGCGGGACTCCTTCGCAATTAAACGATTTTACTTTAATGCAAAAGGTATCAATGTTTGATGCTCCCCAGTTGGGGGAAGGAAGGGATGGGGGTGAGTTAATTCATCTTAAACTTATACTCCACCTTACTCAAATCCTCATTTGCCTTAACAATCTTCTGCTTGAGGTTTTCTTTGAATAATTTAATTTTTTGCATCATGTCAGTATCTCCGGTTGCCATCATCTGCGCAGCAAGAATTGCAGCATTTAATGCCCCGTTAATGGCAACAGTTGCAACAGGAATTCCGGGAGGCATCTGAACAATTGCCAATAATGAATCCATGCCATCAAGTGTAGCGTTTATAGGAACACCGATGACCGGAACAGGCGTCATTGCAGCAATCACTCCAGGTAAGTGGGCCGCCATGCCTGCACCCGCAATAATCACTTTAATACCATTTACCTCTGCATTTTTCGCAAATTTTTCCACTTCAGCTGGAGTGCGATGAGCAGATAAAGCATTCATTTCAAACGGAATTTCCATTTCTTCGAAAAAAGCAGCAGCCTTTTCCATCACCTTTAAATCGGAGGTGCTTCCCATTATAATACTGACGGTCGCTTTCATTTACTGATTTATTTAGACTTAGCAAAAATAACCAATTACAGGTGATATAGAAAAGCTAAATTTTAACTTTGTAGTCTGCTCAATAATACAAGCTAATGGATCAAAAGATTATAAAAATTCACGACAAAGAGTTTGCACCTTTCATACCTTTTGCTAAAATCGATCAGGCTGTATCGAGAATAGCCGGGCAAATGAACACGGAACTCCACGATAAGAACCCTTTATTTGTTGCTGTCCTGAACGGATCTTTCATGTTCGCCTCCGATCTTTTTCATAAACTTGAATTTCCATGTGAGATTACTTTTGTAAAGCTGGCATCTTACAGCGGCACTCAATCAACCAAAACTGTTCGCCAATTAATAGGAATTGACGAGGATATAGTTGGTAGAAATATTGTGATTATTGAAGATATAATTGATTCAGGACTAACAATAGAAAGGGTGCTGGCGCAAATGCAAATGATTGGTGCTGCTGATATTAAAATCGCAACACTTTTATACAAACCCAATGCTTTTAAAGGAAGCTACGCTATTGATTATATAGGTCTGGAAATTGGAAACGATTTTATTGTTGGTTATGGCCTTGATTATGATAAGCAAGGCAGAAATTTCAAAGACATTTATAAGATAGTTGAATGATGTGTTATTTGTTAATTTTTTCAGTGTCTCAGGTCTCAGGTCTTGTGTCTTAGGTCTTTTATCTTGGCTCTATTGTCTTGATTCTTGGTTCTATTGTCTTGATTCTTGGCCCTATTGTCTAAAAAATAATTAATAATACCTTAATAGAAAAAATATGTTAAACATCGCACTATTTGGTCCTCCGGGTTCAGGAAAAGGAACTCAATCAAAATATTTAATTGAAAAGTATAACCTGGCATATATTTCTACAGGAGATTTATTGAGGGCTGAGTTAGCCGCAGGGTCCGATCTTGGAAAACAGGTGAAAGCAGTTATGGATGCCGGGAACCTGGTGTCGGATGAGTTAATCGTTCAGATTCTTGAAAAAAAGATAAAAAGCCTTGAAAATGTAAAGGGTATTTTATTTGATGGGTTTCCACGAAACCTTGTTCAGGCTTATATTTTAACGGGACTTTTCTCAAAACTGAATACGGAACTAACTTGTATGATCAGCCTTGAAGTATCTGAAGATGAATTGATGGGACGGATGCTGAAAAGGGCAGAAATAGAAGGCAGGAGTGACGATAAACCGGAAACCATCCGGAACCGTTTTAAACAATATCGCGAGAAAACACAACCGGTCGAAGGTTTTTACGAAGAGATTGGAAAATGCTATAAAGTAGATGGTTTAGGAACTATTGATGAAATATTCGACAGGATTTGTGAAGTTATCGACCGACTATAAGAAAATTAGTTCCAAAAAAAAGCTGCTCATTGAGCAGCTTTTTTTGCAATATCTTTTTTGGTTATCCTTTGTAATAACCTTTTTCTGCAGCATCTTTAAGGGCAGTTTTAATGCCTTTTTTATTAATGATGCGAATGCCATTGGCACTAACCATCAGTTTAATCCACTTGTCTTCTTCCGGGATATAAAACCTTTTGGTTTGCAGGTTAGGATGAAATTTCCTTCTAGTTTTAATATGTGAGTGGGATACATTGTTTCCGCTGATCACTTTCTTTCCTGTTATCTGACAAATTCTTGACATCGTTCTATCTTTTAGTCTTGCTCCAAATTTTGGGTGTGCAAAGAACGGAATAATTTTTTAATTAGACAATACAAATTTTTGAAATTATCTATCCCCATACATCTCATCATAGTACTTCTGATAATTACCCGAAGTTACATTATCAAGCCATTCCTGGTTTTCAAGGTACCAATCAATTGTTTTCTCAATACCTTCTTCGAATTGAAGCGAAGGTGTCCAGCCCAGTTCATTTTGCAGTTTAGTTGAATCGATGGCATAACGGAGGTCATGGCCTGCACGATCAGTTACGTAAGTGATCAGTTTTTCCGACTCTCCTTTTGGACGGCCAAGCTTTTTGTCCATTACTTTACATAAAACCTTGATCAGGTCTATATTTTTCCACTCGTTGTGGCCACCAATGTTAAAAGTTTCCCCAATGGACCCGTTATGGTAAATCACATCAATGGCCGTTGCATGATCAAGCACATAAAGCCAATCGCGCACATTTTCGCCCTTGCCGTACACAGGTAGTGGTTTATTGTGCCGGATATTGTTGATAAACAGCGGTATCAGCTTTTCCGGAAACTGGTTTCCACCATAATTGTTTGAGCAATTTGAAATAATAATTGGCAATCCGTATGTATCGTGATAAGCTCTTACCAAATGATCAGAACTGGCTTTAGATGCTGAATAAGGACTATGCGGGTCGTAAGCGGTGTCTTCGTAAAAGAAACCGGTATCACCCAGCGAACCATAAACTTCATCGGTGGATACATGGTAAAATCTTTTGCCTTCGATATTATCTTTCCATATATACCTTGCCGCATTTAAGAGGTTCACTGTGCCAATGATATTTGTCATGATAAACTCCATGGGGTTTGATATGGAGCGGTCGACATGCGATTCGGCCGCAAGGTGGATGACACCATCAAACTGGTGTTCTTCAAACAATTTTTGAATGAAGTCACCATCAACAATATCGCCTTTTACAAATGTGTAGTTTGTTTTGTTTTCGACATCTTTTAGGTTTTCCAGGTTGCCTGCATAGGTTAGTTTATCGAGATTAAAAATATGATAATCAGGATATTTATTCACGTACATTCTTACAACATGCGATCCGATAAATCCGGCCCCGCCGGTGATGAGTATTTTCTTCATGGTTTTACTTTTTTAATCCCCTGACCTAAAGGACAGGGTAACTGGCTGTTTGTTTTTTATCGTTTTTATCCCCGCCCTGAAGGACGGGGTAACTGATTGTTTTTATTATCTTTTATCTTACTTGGTTTTTGATTCTTGGTTCTTTTGTCTCAGGTCTTCTGTCTCAGGTCTTCTGTCTATAAGCCTGTTCCCACATCCACGCCGATCCGGTCATTTCATCCAATCCTTTTTCTGCCTTCCAGCCCAATTCTTTATTCGAGAATGACGAATCGGCCCAAACCTGTTCCACATCGCCAGCTCTTCTACCTACAATCTGGTAGTTGAGTTTCAATCCTGTTACTTTTTCAAATGATTTAATAACCTCAAGTACTGAAAACCCATTTCCGGTTCCAAGGTTAAAAACCTCGAAATCTTTTTTCATTTCATTGTCGATCATCCTTTGCACGGCAATTACGTGTGCTTTAGCCAGGTCCACCACATGAATATAGTCCCTTATTGCAGTTCCATCGGGTGTATTGTAATCTTCGCCAAACACATTTAGCTTCTCTCGAATACCGATTGCTGTTTGTGTAACGTAGGGCAAAAGGTTATCAGGAACTCCAAGCGGTAATTCCCCGATCAGTGCAGTTTCGTGTGCGCCAATTGGGTTAAAGTACCGCAGGGCGATAGCTTTTAAATCAGTTACTTTAATAGTATCGAAAATAATGTCCTCAGAAATTTGTTTGGTATTGCCATATGGCGATTCAGCTTTTTTAATAGGTGCTGATTCAGAAACGGGAAGCTCATCAGGTTGCCCGTAAACCGTGCAAGATGACGAAAAAACAAAATTGGAAATATTGTTTTCGTTCATTCCTTCAAGCACATTGATTAGCGATTCGAGGTTGTTCCTGTAATAAGTTAACGGTTTTTGAACCGACTCTCCAACTGCTTTTTTTGCCGCAAAATGGATAACTCCTTTTATATCGTTATGCCTTTTGAAAAAATCTTGTGTTTTTTCTTTGTCGATTAGATCAAAAACTTCCAAAACAGGTTTAATCCCTGTGATTTGTGCAATTGCATCTCTAATGTCTGCCGATGAATTTGAAAGATCATCAACAATTACAACTTCAAAACCTGCATTTTGTAATTCAACCACAGTGTGTGATCCAATATAACCCATTCCCCCCGTAACAAGTATTTTCATTTGCTATCCCAATTTGGTTACGTTGCCGTTTTCTAATTTGTATTTTTCACTGCTTTCAGGGCATTTGGCAATCCCATCTTCATCAAACTGTAACCGATGACCATATTCACTCATCCAGCCGACCTGCCGGGCAGGGTTGCCAACAACCAGTGCATAAGGCAGCACTTCTTTGGTAACAACAGCACCGGCACCAATAAACGAGAATTTACCAATATCATAACCACAAACAATGGTTGCATTGGCGCCAATACTGGCACCCTTCCTTACAATAGTTTTAACGTACTGGCCCTTACGGATAACTGCGCTTCGTGGATTAATAATATTGGTAAATACCATCGATGGGCCCAGGAAAACATCATCTTCACAAATTACTCCAGTGTAAATAGATACATTATTCTGTACCTTCACATTGTTGCCAAGAATAACTTCGGGTGATACAACAACATTCTGTCCGATATTGCATTTTTCACCAATCTTACAATTTGGCATAATGTGCGTAAAATGCCATATTTTAGTTCCTTTTCCAATTTTGCAGCCGTCGTCAACAACTGCTGTTTCGTGTGCGAAATATACTTTTTCCATTTTATTTGTTTACATATTCTGAAAAAACCTCCGTAATCTCTTTCTGGATTTCTTCGTTCAGTTCAGTGTGTATCGGAAGCGAAATTACAGATTTGGCCAGTGCTTCTGTAACCGGAAAATCACCTTCTTTGTACCTTGGATCCAGATAAGCTTTCTGCATATGCAAAGGAACAGGATAATAAACTGCAGATGCTATGCCCTTATCAGCAAGGTGTTTCATTAATCCTTCGCGGTCAACATTGTTCAATACCAGCGTGTATTGATGATAAACATGCGTTGTAAAAGGCGCCGTGACCGGGGTTTTAATTTTAGGATGATTTGCAAATGCATTGTTGTAATAGGTCGCAGCTTTTTGACGGGCAGCAGCATATTCATCAAGGTGTTTAAGTTTTATATCCAAAATTGCTGCCTGGATAGTGTCGAGTCGGGAATTTACACCTACATAATCATGATAATAACGAACGGCCATTCCATGGTTTACAACAACCCTCATTTGTGCTGCAAGTTCATCATCATCAGTAAATATTGCTCCGCCATCACCGTAAGCCCCCAGGTTTTTAGATGGAAAAAATGAAGTACATCCGATATGCCCCAATGTACCTGCTTTTTTTGTTTTATCATGTATCTTGCAGGTATAATCTGCTCCAATGGCCTGGGCAGTATCTTCGATAACAAACAGGTCGTGCTTTTCTGCAATGTCATTGATTGAATGCATGTCAGCGCATTGCCCGAAAAGGTGAACAGGGATAATAGCTTTTGTTTTTTCTGTTACTGCTCGTTCAATGGCTTTTGGATCAATATTAAAAGTGTCAGGATCAACATCCACCAAAACGGGTGTTAACTTCAGCAAAGCAATAACTTCTGCTGTTGCGATAAAAGTGAACGAAGTAGTAATCACTTCATCACCGGGTTCCAGTCCGAGCGCCATCAGGGAAACCTGTAAAGCATCTGTTCCGTTACCGCAAGGGATTACATGTTTAACATCAAGGTACTTTTCGAGGTTTGATTGAAATTGCTTAACCTGCGGGCCATTAATAAAATAAGCCGATTCAACAACTTCCTGAATGGCTGCATCTACTTCAGGTTTTATCTTATTGTATTGACCAGCCAGGTCAACCATTTGGTGCTTTATCATACAAAAGTATTTAGTTGTTTTTATTTAAAATTGGGTAGCAAAGGTATAGAAATTGATGTACTTTCTTCCAGAATAAATTTAGTACTTAAACGTCTATGGTAGCCACTTATTTTACAGCAGTTTTCAAAAATGCAAATTACTATCTTTGCCAAAATTTATTGTATTGTGAGAAAAATTCTGGCTGTTATATTCATCGTCATTTTCTTTACTCAAATAAAGGCACAGGTCAATGTTAGTGATTCCGCGATCTCTGCTTTTATCCCTAATATTGCGTATACATTTCAGGCACCGGGAGGCGATGTTGCCGATCGCTATGGCTACAATTCTACCATAGGTGGCGGGTTTATGTATAAAACCAAAAAGAACCTGATGTTTTCCGTAGATGTAAACTTCATATTCGGTAACCAGATTAAAAATGCAGACTCGATTCTCTGGATCGTTCTAACTAAAAACGGCTATATCATTGATGGAAACGGAACTTATGCGAATTATGCGATTTTTCAGAGAGGGTACAGTATTAATTTCAGGGTTGGTAAAATCCTCAAAGTGTTGCAGGCCAATCCGAACTCAGGTTTGATGCTGATGGGTGGCGCCGGATACCTGTTGCATAGAATGCGTATTGACGTTCAACATGAAACAGTTCAACAGCTTAATGATGATTATGGAAAAGGTTATGACAGGTTGACAGGAGGAATAAATCTGAACCAGTTTATCGGGTACTTTTATATGGGACGAACACGAGTGCTAAATTTTTATGCAGGTTTCGAGTTCTATCAGGCTTTCACGAAAAATTTACGCGATAGGGATTTCGACCAACTGATCTACGATCAGGCAACTGATACTTATACTGTAGCAGGAAAAGACAATAACAATTATGTCGACTTGTTTTTTGGAATTAAAATAGGTTGGATGATCCCCATTTATAACCGTGCACCCGACACCTACTATTACCATTAATAATGCGACTGATCTATAGCCTTTCAATTCATTTACTGAATATCCTCATCGGTATTGCGGCTGCATTTAATCCAAAAGCCAGAAAATGGGTGCAGGGAAGAAAGGGACAGTTTAAAAAACTCAGGAAAGAAATAGGTAAGAATGAACGGATAATCTGGTTCCATTGTGCCAGCCTGGGCGAGTTTGAGCAAGGAAGGCCTGTAATGGAGGCAGTTCGAAAAAATTATTCTGACCATAAAATCCTGCTTACATTCTTTTCCCCGTCTGGATATGAAGTGCGGAAAAATGCCGCTGAAGCGGATTTTGTTTTTTATCTACCTCTTGATACCGCATCCAATGCGAAAAAATTTATTGAAATAACAAGACCGAGGATAGCTGTTTTTATTAAGTATGAGTTTTGGTTCAATTATATTAGTGAACTGTATAAAAATAAGATACCTACCCTTGTTGTTTCTGCCATATTCAGACCTTCCCAATATTTTTTCAAGCCATGGGGATTCTGGTCGCTGGGCCATTTGCAAAAAATCACTCATTTCTTTGTCCAGGATGAACAATCGCTGGAATTGCTTCACAAGGTAAAAATTTATCATACTGATATTGGCGGCGATACAAGATTTGACAGGGTCCTGCAGTTAGCATCAGAAAATCAGTCATATCCTAAAGTTGAGGCCTTTGGTTTAAACCAGCAGGTAATTGTTGCAGGCAGCACCTGGCCAGCTGATGAGGATATTTTGCTCGAACTGTTAAAAAATGTGACAAACAATTTCAAGCTCATTCTCGCACCCCATGAGGTGAGTAAGGCGAGAATTGACCAGGTATTGAAAAAATTTAAAGACTTTAATCCTCAACTATATTCAAAATTTGATTCAACAGATAATAATGGTATCAAGGTGATGATCATTGATAATATGGGTATGCTTTCGTACCTGTATCGCTATGCTAAAATTGCTTATGTTGGTGGAGGTTTTGGTGCCGGAATTCATAATTTACTTGAAGCAGTTACTTATGGAATACCGGTTATTTTTGGCCCGAATTATAAAAAATTCCGTGAAGCCGTTGAATTGATCAATAATGGTGGTGGATTTCCAATTTCAAATGCAGCAGATGGTATTGAGATTATCAATCAGCTTGCAAACGATTCCTCAAAATACCGCGAAAGCACTGATGCCGCATTAACTTATGTTAAAAAGAACTCAGGTGCTACACAAATGATACTGGACAAGGTTAAAAGCTATCTTATTGCAGATTGACCTTCGCAGTTCAGCTGCTTATAAACTCACTTAATACGTAATATTTTATGTGATCTTTAATAGATTTGCAAAAATTCAATTTTTATTGATTATGAACACAATGATAAAAAAGGCCCTCCGCAAGCCTACTGCGGCTGATACAGTATATTTAATTAAAGCAGGTTCCGACCTGAAAGACTTAAACTTTACGAAAGATGAAATAAACTTCATCAAGCATGAGCATCGCATAAAACGAAAAGTCATTGAAATAAACAGGATGAAAAACCGGATCATTATTGTTTTCGCTGACTTATCAGGAACTAAATCTCAAAAGCTTGAAAATCAGCGAAAATATGGCGCCGAAACACAGGCCATATTAAATAAAGCGAAAATTGAGCGAGTTGTTGTTTATGCTGTAAATGCTACAACTGAGAAGGTGTCTGCTTTTTCTGAAGGTATTGCCCTGAGCAATTATCAATTCCTGAAATACAAGAAAGATTCAAAAAAATTGACAAACAGCCTGAAACAAATTGATATTTATTCGGAAAACATTTCCGACATAGACGTCAATGAACTTAATATTATTATAGAGGGCGTGTATCATGCACGCGACCTGGTTAATGAACCGCTTTCGTTTTTAACTGCCGCACAGTTTTCTGAAGAAATAAAAGAGCTTGGAAAGCATAGTAATGCAAAGGTTGAGGTATTTAATAAAAAGAAGATCGAGTCGCTAAAAATGGGTGGATTGCTTGCTGTAAATAAAGGCAGTATTGATCCGCCAACCTTCTCTGTTATCGAATGGAAACCTGGAAATGCAGTCAACAAAAAACCTTACATTTTTGTTGGTAAAGGCGTTGTTTACGATACAGGCGGACTCAGCTTAAAGCCTTCTAATTTTATGGACACCATGAAATGTGATATGGCAGGAGGAGCAGCAGTTGCGGGTGCAATGTATGCCATTGCAAGAGCAAAATTACCGGTATATGTCATCGGGCTGGTTCCGGCAACCGATAACCGTCCAGATGGTAACGCTTACGTACCCGGAGATGTGGTTACAATGTACGACGGAAGTACTGTTGAGGTGTTAAATACCGATGCTGAAGGCCGAATGATACTGGCTGATGCTTTAAGCTATGCAAAACAGTACGATCCTGAACTGGTGATTAACATTGCTACCCTGACCGGAGCAGCAGCCAGGGCTATAGGATCGAAAGCAATGGTTGGTATGAAAGTTAATTCGGAACAGGAATTTACATCACTACAGCGCTCAGGTGAAAGGGTATTTGAACGTATTGTTGAATTCCCGATGTGGGACGATTACAAAGACCAGCTTAAATCGGAAATTGCCGATCAGAAAAATATAGGCGGTATTGATGCAGGTGCTATCACGGCAGGTAAATTCCTTGAGCATTTTACCGATTACCCTTTTGTGCACCTTGATATTGCCGGCCCGGCATTCCTTGAAAAGAAAGACAGTTACAGGGGTATTGGAGGCACTGCAGTTGGCGTTAGGTTGTTTTTTGATTTTGTCAGATCGAAAGTAAAATAGCAGGCCATTAACCAAAAATAAAATTGATTTCATGAGCCACCTTGCAAAAAGGTGGTTTTTTTGTATATTTAGAGGCATTTAAAACCCAATAGCCATGCCATATACTTTACGTAATTACCTTGATCAGCGATTTGATAAACAAAGGGCAAAAAAAACTGAACCTGGCCCTTTTATTACATTCTCAAGACAAACAGGTTGCAATGGAACCGGTATTGCAATTGACCTTGTAAAAGCACTAAAAGCGAAAAATGAAACCTGGAAGTATCTGAACAAAGAGATACTTGAAGAATCAGCAAATAAGCTGAAGATCGACCAGGCAAAGATTAAATATGTGTTTGAAACAAAAAAGAAATCACATATTGATGATGTCCTGTCTGCATTTTCAAGCCGATATTATAAGAGTGATAAAGTTGTGCGAAAAACCATCACAGAGCTTCTTCAGCATTATGCGCAAGTCGGAAATGTGATAATGGTTGGACGTGCAGGTATTGCTACAACAAAAAATATTAAAAATGGCTTGCATTTAAGGTTTACTGCACCTTACGAGTGGCGTGTAAATTCATTGCGAAAAAGAAAGGAATTTGAAAATACCGATGTAGCCAGATTCATTAAAGAACATGATCTTAAAAAATGGAAATTAATTGAAGATTTTTGCGGAAAAAAAATTACTGATATTTACTTCGATTTAACCATCAATTGTGCAGCATTTACACGGCAACAAATCATATCCATTATCATGGAAACATTGAAAATGAAAAATATGGTTTGAATTGTTTGATCGATTGAAATACAGCCCACCAATAAATTGGGTAGTTTGTGATTTCGATCGTCCCTTGCGCCTCCTCTTCCTTTGCAAAGCAAGGCGCTAAAGCTTTGGTGGCATGCGGACAAAACTTGGAGCATGTCCCGAAAGTATAAAATGACAATTAGCCTTGGGATTTATCCCTGTGGAAAACGCAATAGGCCTGGCTAAAACTTTCCAATCACAAATCATCCTTGTAAATGTTCTGCTTGCTGACATCAAAAACGAAAAAGCAAGATTGCTACTTAACGAATCAGCAATAAAGCAGTTGGGGGTGATAAGGGACTGGATTAAAAGTGAAGGTTTAATAACTGGAGAACCGGTATTGGAATTCGGTAGCCCCCTTTGATAAGAATATTCAGGCGGCTGATAACATTAATGCCAATTTGATAATGATTGGATCTGGTGAAAAATCCAAAAATGATATTTTTCGACTGGGTACCACAGCAGAAAAAATCATCCGAAAAAGTGACAAACCTGTATGGGTTGTAAAAAAAGATAATCCCCTAAATGTAAAAAATATACTTTGTCCGGTTGATTTTTCCCCTGAATCGAAACGGGCATTAAAAATGCAATCACAATGGCACGCTGATATAAAGCCGAGTTAATTGTATCTAGTGTTTACTAATTGCATTACTCAGGTTCATTAAGGCTAAAAGTAGATTTGGATGAAGAAAATGAAGATGTAAGTCCAAAGCGTAAAAGGAAATTCAACTCGTTTTTAGAGAATTTCAATTTAACAGACTTAAATTGGAGGAAAGAAATCCAAGGAGGTGACCCGGCTACAGAAATACTTGTAGCAATTTCAAGGTACAAATCTGATCTCCTTATTATGGGTACCATAGGAAAATCCGGTTTAAACAGACTGATCATGGGTAGTGTAACCGAAAAAGTTATAAGGGAAGTACCATGCTCGTTTATTACCCTAAAATCTTAAGATATTATCGACCTGCAATTAGAAATATAGATTCGTGATATTGAGAGCCATTGTAGTACCGCCAGGCAACTTATAAAAGACGGGTTTTTTAAGGAATCAATTAACGAGTTTAAGGTTTGTCTATATATAAAGTGACCAAAAACAGCAGCAAAAACGTTTTTGCTGCTGTTTAAAAGATTATTTTTAATCCGAAAACCGTAACGGTTATTTTAGGACTAGTCACTATGTTGCTTACACTGTATGGGCAGTAATCAATGTTGGTTGACAAATTCAAAAAAAAAAGAAACAAATAAAAAAAGAAATAATATAAAAACCTACAAATTTTTTAAGTGTTTTTCTAAAGAAGTGAAATACCAAACTGTGTAAACTTAAAAGTATCGGAGAGCAACTTGGTGTCAAGCATTTTTAAAACATCCAAAAAAAGATATTAAAAAAAATTATCATGCAAAAGAAAATATTTGAACTAACAGAAAAAATATACAACGAAGGAGTTGAAAAAGCAAAAAAGGAAGCGGAACAGATTATTGCAAATGCAAAAAAGGAAGCCGACAGCATCATTAATGTAGCAAAAAATAAAGAAAAAGACAGTATTGAACAAGCAGAAAAGCAAGCTGTTGAAATTAAAAAAAATGCAGATTCGGAAATACGGTTAGCTGCACGGCAGTTTATCAGTAACTTAAAACAACAAATCACCGGGCTTATTACAACTGCACAGGTCGAAGTTCCCGTAGAAGATGCTTTCAAAGACGAGAAATTTGTAAAAAATATCATCCTTACGGTTATTAAAAACTGGAACCCGCAGAAGCCGGAAGAATTAAATATCAGCTTGCTGCTTCCGCAAAAAGAAGAAAAAGAGCTTACGGATTTTTTTAATAATAAGGTAAAAGAACTTTTAGATTCAGGTCTTGAGATTAACTTTGAACTGAATATTAAAAGCGGTTTCAAGATCGGGCCAAAAGACGGTAGTTATTACATAAGTTTCACTGATAAAGATTTTGAAAATTATTTTAAAAGTTATCTCAAAGACAGGACAAGGAAAATGATTTTTGATTGATGATTGGCAAATAGCTGAAGTTTTACCAAACTTATCTATATGGATTTAACAATTTTTAAAAGAAATTATTACTGTTTGATTGCAGGACTTCCTGATATAATAATTGACGGAAACAAACCGGGGGAGACAAGCCATGAGTTTAAAAATGAACTTGCGGAACAACTACATACATCTGATTTTAAATTGGCTGAATTACTTTATCTGAATTACGATAATAATAATTTGTTAAATCTGCTTTTGAAACAAGAAAACCAATTTATTGCCTTGGGTAATTATACAGAAGAATATTTGGAAGAACAAATTAAGGAACCTACAAATATTGTTGATTATTTGAAACAAATGATCTTCAATTTTAAGGCTGAAACTTCCGGGAATTTTAGTTTGATCGCTGAAAATGAATTGCAAAGTCTGTACTTCGAGTATGCTTTGCAAGTAAAAAACGATTTCTTAGAGCAATGGTTTAAGTTCGACAGGGATATAAAAAATATTTTAACCGCTGTAAATTGCAATAAATATGGTTATGATATCGAAAAACAACTTATCCCCGTTAAGCACAAAAACGAAGTATATGAGACTCTTATAAAGAGTACCCCTAAAGCGGATTTACTTGCAGACGAAGTTCCATACATAGAAAAAATATTGCAGATAGCAGAATCCGAAATGGATATATCAGAAAAAGAAAAAGCCCTGGACAATATAAAGTGGAAATTCCTTGACGAGCATTCTTTTTTTAATTATTTCACTATTGAAAAAATATTAAGCTTTGTAATTAAATTAAATATAGTTGAACGTTGGATTGAACTTGATAATGAAACAGGAAAAGCACTTTTTAAAAGGTTGATAAACGATATAAAAATGAGCTATAAATTTCCTGAGGAATTTAGTGTAAAAAGTAAAATTGAGGCTCAAAATAATTAAAACTGAAAATCCCAAAACATTAAAATAATATGAGCACAAAAGGTAAAGTTGGAGGTATTATAGCAAACCTTGTAATTATTGAGGTTGACGGGCCGGTTTCTCAAAACGAGATTTGTTATATCAAAATGAGTGGTGTAGAACTAATGGCAGAGGTTATTAGAATTGGCGGAAATAATGCTTATGTCCAGGTATTTGAAAGCACAAGGGGTTTAAAACCAGGCACTGAAGTGGAATTTACCGGTCACATGCTGGAAGCTACACTCGGCCCGGGCATTTTGTCGAAAAACTTCGACGGACTGCAACACGACCTCGATAAAATGGAAGGCATTTTCCTGAAAAAAGGTGATTATACACCTGCCCTGGAAGATGATAAACTTTGGGAATTTAAACCCATCGCAAAAAAAGATGATGCTGTTTTTCCGGGTTCATGGCTTGGTGAAGTTAAAGAAAACTGGATACCTCATAAAATTATGGTTCCTTTTAAATTTGAAGGGACTTTTACAATAAAGAGCATTGCCGAGCAGGGCGAATACAAAATTAACGATACTATTGCTGTTTTAATTAATACCAATAATAATGAGGTCCCTGTCAGCATGGTTCAGAAATGGCCTGTGAAAATTCCAATAAAAGCATACAAAGAAAAACCGCGTCCGTTTGTCCTCATGGAAACAGGTATCAGGGTAATCGACAGCCTGAACCCCATTGTAGAAGGAGGGACAGGTTTTATTCCGGGACCGTTCGGAACAGGAAAAACCGTATTGCAACACGCACTTTCAAAACAGGCCGATGCCGATATGATTATTATTGCTGCCTGTGGTGAACGGGCCAACGAAGTAGTAGAGATTTTTGCCGAATTCCCTAAGTTGGATGACTCGCGAACAGGTAGAAAATTAATTGAACGGACAACTATAATTGCAAATACGTCGAACATGCCGGTTGCCGCCCGTGAAGCATCTGTTTATACAGCAATGACAATTGCAGAATATTATCGCGCAATGGGCTTAAAAGTTTTACTGCTTGCCGATTCAACATCGCGCTGGGCACAGGCATTACGCGAAATGTCGAACAGGATGGAAGAGCTGCCAGGACCTGATGCCTACCCAATGGACCTGCCGGCAATTATTTCAAATTTCTATGCCCGTGCAGGCTTCGTTTATCTTAATAATGGAAAAACCGGCGCCGTAACATTTATCGGAACTGTTTCGCCGGCAGGGGGCAACCTTAAAGAACCTGTATCTGAATCAACCAAGAAGGCGGCACGATGTTTTTATGCCCTTTCGCAGGATCGTGCCGACAGCAAAAGATACCCGGCTATCGATGCTGTTGACAGTTATTCGAAATATATCGAATATCCCGAATTTCAGGAATTTATCAGAGAAAATATTTCACCCGATTGGATTGATGACATAATGCTTGCAAAAAATATCCTTATCAGGGGAAATGAAGCTTATGAACAGATAAATATATTGGGGGACGATGGAGTGCCAATTGATTATCATCAGATATTCTGGAAATCAGAGGTTATTGATTTCGTTATACTTCAACAAGACGCTTTCGATAAAATTGATGCTTCAACATCCATCAAACGACAGCAGTACATGATGAACAAAGTGCTCGATGTTTATAGGACAAATTTAAAATTTGAAACATTCGAGGAAGTAAACCCATATTTTAAAAGAATCATAAATATTTTCAAACAAATGAATTATTCTGAATTTAAATCGGAGAAGTTCAATAAATTTGAAAAAGAATTACAGGATATTATTAATGAAAGAATTCTGATTGAGGATTGACGATTTTATTAATTGATTAAAAATAATAAATAATAAATCGTAAATAATAAAGATGGAAACAACAGCTTTTCAAAAAATACACACTAAAGTAAATCATATCACAAAAGCAACATGTTCGTTACATGCCGATGGTGTTGGTTATGAAGAAATGGCAACTGTAAATGGCAGGTTGGCACAGGTAGTTAAAATACAAGGAGATTTGGTAACCCTGCAAATATTTTCAGGAACAGAAGGTATTCCGACAAATGCAGAAGTAGTATTTCTTGGCCATGCGCCCAAACTACCGGTGAGTGATGAATTAAGTGGCAGGTTCTTCAATGCCTACGGACAGCCCATTGATGGAGGGCCTGAGGTTGATGGCAAGACAGTGGAAATTGGGGGGCCATCGGTAAATCCGGTTAGAAGAAAACAGCCTTCTGAGCTTATTGCCACGGGCATAGCAGGAATCGACCTGAACAATACAATTGTTACAGGGCAAAAAATCCCTTTCTTTGCCGATCCCGACCAGCCTTACAATCAGGTTATGGCAATGGTTGCCCTGCGTGCAAAAACCGATAAAATCATACTTGGGGGAATGGGGCTTACAAACGATGATTATCTGTTCTTCAAAAACATATTTGAAAATGCCGGGGCGCTCGACCGTATTATTAGTTTTGTAAATACAACCGAAGACCCGCCTGTTGAGCGACTCCTTGTCCCTGACATGGCTTTGACTGCCGCAGAATATTTTGCTGCAGAAAAAAACCAGGACGTTTTGGTCCTTTTAACAGATATGACACTTTACGCCGATGCTTTAAGTATTGTTTCTAACCGGATGGACCAAATTCCGTCTAAAGACAGTATGCCCGGTTCGCTTTATAGTGATTTGGCAAGGCTTTACGAAAAAGCAGTACAATTCCCGAAAGGGGGATCAATAACAATTATTGCCGTTACAACATTATCGGGCGGTGATATTACACATGCAATTCCCGACAATACGGGTTATATTACCGAAGGACAATTATTTGTACGTAGAGATACGGATATCGGTAAAGTAATTATTGACCCCTTCCGTAGCTTGTCGCGATTAAAGCAACTTGTTATCGGAAAAAAAACACGGGAAGACCATCCGCAGGTAATGAATGCTGCAATCCGGCTTTATGCTGATGCTGCAAATGCAAAAACAAAACTGGAAAATGGTTTCGACCTGACTGATTACGATGAAAGAACCATGAAATTTGCAAAGGAATATTCGGATAAACTGCTTGCTATTGATATTAACATAGAAATTGATGAGATGCTCAACACAGCCTGGGAACTGTTGAACAAATATTTCTCAGTTGCCGAAATTGGTATAAAATCTGAACTTGTTGAAAAATACGGAAAAAGGAAAGATAATTGAAAAATATTAAACTATAAAAACAAATTTATCATGGAAAATATATTAGTAACAATAGTAACATTTAAAGACTTACATGTTGGTTGCTTTGTAAAAGAAAAATTTGAATTTGAAGGTATTGAATGTTTTCTTACCGATGAAGGTATAAAAGTTACAAACAGCAACATTCCGCAAGGAATAAAATTGAAAGTCAGGGCAAACGACTCCGAGAAAGCTATAAGGGCTATATTGCAAATCCACAAGGAATATGATTTAGATAAAATTGAGCAAGACAGCTCTTTTAAAGAAAAGAAAAAAATCCTTGTTCCGGTTGACATTTCCAAGTATTCAATAAACGTTTGTGATTATGCTGTTGGAATAGCCGAAAAAACAGATGCTGAGGTAAAATTGCTTTATGTTTATGAAGACCCTACCCTAACCGGGCCTGTCAAACCTACCACATCATGGGAAACGCATGAAAAAATTGAAGCGGCAGAAGCATATAGTAAAGCACAAGCCAGGTTGCTTAAGTTTAGTGATGATTTGAAAGAACACATTGGCAAAAAGATGCTTAAAAAAACAATAATCCATTTCGCGCTGCTAAGGGGAAAACCTGAAGAGGTCATTGTGGCTTTATGCAATAGATATAAGCCGGATTTGATTATAATGGGGCCAAAAGAAAAGGATGAAAAGAAGAGTGCATTTATTGGCAGTGTTACCACCAGGGTAATCGAGCATACTAAATTCCCTGTGTTAACTATCCCGAAATCTGCAACATACCAGGGACTTGGTTTATTAAATATTATGTATGCAACAGATTTTAACGAGGTTGATAATTCATCGCTTAACAAGTTACTTGATATTGTTTCGCCCTTTGATACTAAGATTCATTGTATTCATATTGATATTGATAATGATTCTTTGAAACAAGGCAAAGTTGATGAATTAAACCAATTCCTTAAAAAAGAATACAGTAAATATAACATACAATGCAAATTATTTGAAAGCAGTGATACAATCAAAGGGTTCGAGGATTTTATTGAAAAAAACAATATTGACTGGATCTCATTTTCCAATCCGAGAAGAACCCTGTTTTACAAAATGTTTCACCCTAATCAACTTAAGAAAATGGTATCAACAAGTAAAATACCAATGCTTGTTTTTCCGGTTTAGAGTTTTAGACACGATTTTTTTTAGACACTAATTTCACTAATTAACACAAAATAAAGTTGAAGAATATGAAATTGAGTATAAAGAAATAGTCTTGCCACATCGTTATAATGCTGATTTTGTGGTTTATGATAAAATAATATTAGAAGTAAAAGCAATAGAATCGTTAACAAATGGCAATAAAATTTCAATACAATAAAACATCATTACAAAGCCTTAACAAACAATTAAAAATGAGGCTTAATGCGCTTCCTGTAATTAAAAATAAGGAAACGGCATTACGTATGGAAGTAAAAAAAGCAAAATACAAAGTAAAAGAATTAGATGTTAAATTATCTCAAAAAATACAGACAAACACTTTAACGCCGGGTATTTGGAATGAATTTAACACAAATCTTATTACAATTGATGATGTAAAAACAATGACAAAGAAAATTGCAGGCGTAAAAACACCTGTTTTAGAAGAAGTAATTTTTCGGACTGATGAATTTAGTTTGTTCGATAATCCGAAATGGTTCCCTGAAGGAATTTCAATTGTAAAAGAATTAGCGGAGATTTTAATAGAAAGGGAGTTTTTTAACAGAAAGATGGAATTGCTCAATCATGCAAGAAGAAAAACAACACAAAAAGTAAACTTGTATGAAAAAGTTCAAATTCCCGGTTATGAAGATGCAATAAGAAAAATCAAACGCTTTTTGGAGGATGAAGAAAACCTGTCAAAATCCTCGCAGAAAATTGTTAAAACCCGTCAGCAACAACAATTGGAGGCAAACAGATGATAATACCGATGCAAAAATATTCTTTCCTTGTTTTTCATAAAGAATACGGTGATTTTCTGAAAGAATTGCAACAGCTTGGTGTGCTTCATGTAATTGAGAAAGAAACTGAAATCAGTGATGATATCAAGGAAAAATATCAATTAGTAAATCGCATTGATAAAATAATTAAGTCCCTGGAAAAACGCGAAATAGAGAAAATTAATAACTATGCTGATTCTGATTCTGACGGATTGAAAATTATTGAAGAAATAATACAAAAGCAAGAGGAATTAGAAGCATTGCAACAAGAACTTGCTACTGCCCATAAAAAGCTCGTCAAAGTAAAACCCTGGGGCGATTTTTCTGCTGAAATTATTAACAAACTAAAAGATAAAAATCTTTATGTGAGGTTTTTTATCACTTCTAAAAAGAAATTTAATACCAAACTGCTTTCTGAATACAATGCAGAAATAATTACTGAAAGCGGAAACTACATCCATTTTATTATTATACAACAAGGCGATGAAGAACTGAATATTGATGCC
>JAUVKF010000031.1 GCA_030596395.1 Chlorobiota bacterium
ATGCAAACATAAGTAAATTTAGAGACTGTTTGGATTTTGTTTTTAGAATTTGTTATGATGTATTTTTTGTCAGATCAAGACATCCGTCAGCTGACGGATAACGACGAGATGGCTAAAAAGACACATAAGAAAACTGAGGGATAAATTCCAAACAGCCTCTAACACAAATCAAAATTATTTAAATGGTGAATCAGGCTCTTTAGCCAATTCGCGGTAAAACATCTTATCAATCCAGTTTGGAAGAAATTTATTTAGAAAAACAATTAATTTCCCTTTCGAACTCAATACAATTTTATTTTTCCGTTTTTTAATAGCATGGTAAATATGGCTTGCTACTGCTTCTGGTGTCATCATTTTTTGTTCATCTCTGGGTGATTCGCCCTGTTGGCTTCCATCACTCGATAGTGCAGTATTTCGGATATTGGTTGCTGTAAATCCAGGATAGGCAATTAATACATGTAAACCTTTGTTCATGTTCTCAATACGCAAACATTCCAAAAAACCTTGCATGGCAAATTTTGAAGCAGAATAACCTGCCCTGCCAGGCATCCCTTTTACCCCACCAATTGAGGATACGCCTACTATACTACCCTTTTCCTTTAAAATATATGGCAATGCATATTTAGTGCAGTACACGGTTCCCCAAAAATTAACGTCCATTACTTTATTAAGTACCAATAATTCCGTTTTTTCAAAAATAGCGCGCATCGAAATTCCCGCATTGTTGATCAGAATATCAATTTTCCCAAAACGCTCAACAGCAGTCAGGATCAGATTTTTACAGTCCTGTTCCACACTAACATCTGTTTGTACAAAAGCAAGCTCCCCGCCTTTTAATTTGATCTCTTCAGCTATTTCGGTCAGTTTTTCGTGGCTGCGGGCACCAATTACTACTTTTGAACCCTGTTTGGCAAACTCATATGCCAGCGCTCGCCCTATTCCAGAGGAAGCACCGGTTATTATTACCACTTTTTCTTTCATAGAATAGTAATTAGAAGGATATGAAATATTCATCCAGCTTTGAAAAGTTTAATTTCGCGTATGAAAATAAGAAAAAAATCTATCTGTTGTGTTTCAGGTGTCTGTCAATTTCTCGTTTTGAATCTTTTTCTTTTAGATTTTCACGTTTATCGTAAAAATGTTTCCCTTTCGCCAGGGCAATCTCCAGCTTGGCAAGTCCTTTTTCGTTGATAAATAAAACAACCGGAACTATTGTCATTCCTTTTTCTTTTACCTTGATATGCAGCTTTTTAAGTTCTCTGGCCGTTAATAATAATTTGCGGTCGCGTTTTGTAACGTGGTTATTATAGGTACCGTAGGTGTATTCGGCTATGTGCATGCCACGAACAAAAAGTTCACCCCCATCAAAGACACAAAAAGAATCAGCCAGGTTTGCCTTACCCTGACGAATTGATTTTATTTCTGTTCCGGTCAGCACGATACCTGCAACAATTTTCTCAATGAGGAAATACTCCCAGGAAATCCGTTTGTTCTTTATTTTAATCGAATTGCCCAAACGCAGAAATTATTTTGAATCACCAAGGATGAGTGGAAGCCCATCTTTCGAATTACCTATGATAACAACTTTTGAGTTTGGTGATTCAGCCAGTTTAAGTGTAGCAATAATCCCCTTTTCTCGAAGTATCTTATCTGTAAGACTGGCATTAAGGATACGGTTTGCATTGGCTTTACCCTCAGCATCAATACGTTGCCGCTCAGCTTCTTTCTCTGCTTTCTGCAATTTAAATTCGTATTCAAGAGATTCCTGCTCCTGCTTAAGTTTGCTTTCGATTGCTGACTTAATTGTGGGTGGAAGAACGATGGAACGAATCAAAACCTGGTTCAGGTCAACATACTTTTTATCAAGTATATTTTTCGTTTCCGCAAAAATTTCATCCTGAATAACATCGCGCTTGGTGGAATAAATTTGTTCGGGAGTGTACCGGCCAATCACACTTCTTGCCGCTCCCCGTAAAGCAGGGATTACCACTCTACGTAAATAATCTTTTCCAATATTAGTATGCAGTAAACCAATTCGGGAATAGCTTGGTTGATACCATGCTGATACATCCACTTTAATTTCGAGCCCATTGGATGATAAAACATTCATGTCTTCAGCCATCTCCTGTTGCCTGGTTTCGTAAACTATCATTTCGTTCCAGGGAGCCAGAAAATGGAACCCTTCGCTATAGGTTTTGGTGGTATCAACACCTCCGCTAAATGTTTTGAACAATACACCGGCATGCCCGGCGTCGACGGTAATTGTCATCCTGCTCCAGAAAACAATAATAAATATTATCACTGCTATGATGATTGCAATCGGAGCAATACGTTTTACACTAAATTCTTGTTGTGCCATAATTCAAATTTTAAGTAGGTTTCGGATTAAACGCAAAGATACAATAAGCTTAGTAGATTTTTAGAAATCATTAATAATATTCAAGTGGTATCAAAAACAGGTCATATCCCCCATCTAACAACACGGAAACAGCCAGGTGCTTTCCGTTTGGTGACACCACCGGATTTTTTACCACTAACGTATCATTTGTCCATCGCTCCAGGTGGGAACCATCCTTCCAGACGGTATATATTTCGCCGTCTATATTATCCATTTTCGAAACAAAAATGATCTTTAAACCATCAGGGTACCACGACGGATCAATGAAGCTATGATCAGAAAATTCATGCTCAATGTTGCCGTACCAATTGATGATATTCAGTTGATCAACTGATTTCTCTGTATTATTTGATACAAACATGATGTATTCACCATCAGTAGAAACTTTTGGCAAATGATTACCATCTAATAAGGGATAAATTTGTTTGAGGCTATTGTATTTGAATTCATACCTGTACAACCACCAGTCCCTGGCCAATTCATCATATCCTAATAGGTATAACAGATATTCCGATACCGGAAATGAGGCTGCTTTTGTATTGATATTACGGTTGATTACAGGTTCTTCGGTACCGGTTAACAAATCAAGAAAATAGATTTGTTCCACCCCCGTTTTATCTGATGTGTAGGTTAACCTGTTCTGTTTACTAAGCCACAACGGGTATTGTTCGTTAGCATTTGTGTTTGTTAACTGCAAAACTGTATCACTTTCTAAATCATATTGAAAAATATCCCAGTTACCATTTCGATTGGATTGAAAAACCAGTTTAGTGCCGTCAGCTGACCACGATGGATACAGGTCATCGCCGGTCGCATTGCTAATATTGTTAATAGAATCAATTTCAAGATATTGCGCATTTCCTATCATCCAAAGAATGTTGAACAACAGTATTCCTAAAGATTTAATGTATAAATGAATCATGGAAATCCTTCTTATTACGGATCGCAAAAATGATTAAAATTCTAATATTATCAGGATATATCAGGTAAATCATTAAGAAATAGCAAATGAGTTTAGAATTTAATATTGATCCCAGCCATAAAATTAAACCCCGCCTGCGGGAAATAGCCGTTCATCTCATATTCTGTGTTCTCATCGTAATAGCGGTACACCCAGGCATTGGTTTCATATTGTTCGTTAAAAATATTGTTCAGGTGAAGCCAGAAATCAATTTGACGAACTCCCTTAAGATTTAGCGTGTAAAAGAATTCGAGATTATTTATCAGGTATGGATCTAAACTTCTTTCTTTATTGGAAGTATTGTCGATATACTGCCTGCTGACGTATTTGGTAACCAGGCTAATCGTAAAACTTTTTACAGGTTCCACACTCAGGTTACTGGCTATTGTAAAATCGGGTGAAAATGAAATATTTGTAGTTCCGGTTGTATCAACAACCTGATCGGGCCAATTGGTCCAATCGTCAACATAACTCACAAAGCTAAGTATCTTGTTTTGACTATAAGTAGCATTGAATTTCCAATCCATAATCTTCAGGAAGTGTACTGAACCAATAAATTCCAGGCCTGCACGATAGCTTTTTGGGACATTGGTCATGATGGGTGCTCCTACGTTATTTATTTTTCCTGTTAACACCAATTGATCTTTGTAAACCATATAAAACCCATTTAATTCGATCCATAGATTTTTTGCCCTGTACTGATAACCTGCTTCGAAGTCGTAAAGACGTTCAGGATTTATCTGTTGTCCCGTATCCGCATCCCTGAAAACCGACCTGTTTGGTTCACGGTTTGCAACACCACCAAAAATATTCAGACTATTCTTTTGGTTAAGTTGGAATGCCAGTCCCAACTTTGGGTTAAAGAAATTGTAAACATGTGACTGGGTTAAATCTCTCAGGTCATCATGCGTTCCATTAATTTTATAGTTAATATAACGGTATTGTAAATCAAGTGAAAGATCAAGTTTATCAGTAATTAAAACGCTTGCCTTTCCGAATACGTGGAAATCATTTTTTATGCCGGTATTTTCATACCAGGGTCGGTCATAATTTCCCAACCTGGCCACCTGCGACCAGATAACATAACCATAATGGTCTCCATCATAACGGTTAGCTCCGGCTCCGAAGTTAAAACGCCACCGGTTTGCTTGATACCCGAGCGAGACATTGATCCCATAATAATGGTTATCAAGCCATTTCTGGTCTATCAGATTGGTATTGCCGATCGTATCAGTTCCTATGATAGTGTCAGCCATACCATACTCTCCAAAACTCTTGTTGTTCCTGTAATTTTCATAGTACCCGATTCCTCTTGTATAAAATAATGATGCGGCCAGATTTATGTTTTTGTTGAATTCATGTCCCCAATGCAGTTGGTAGTAGGTTTGACGATAATTATCAGTCTGGTTATCATAATTGCCCATGAAATCGCCTTCTTGATTAATAATTTCACCGGCAGGATTGTACGTACGATTTGTTTGCAAACTGTCTTTAGGAATACCATACCACGCCTGATAAGTTTTTTCGGAGCCATGCAATACCACAGCTTTTACCACATCTTTTATTCCATAATAACCTCCTGATACATAAAATGATTTCAAGTCGGAGCTTGCCCGGTCAATATAGCCATCAGAACTGATCATAGAAACCCTTCCATCGAAAACCCATTTGTTTTTGATCAGGCCTGATCCAAATTTCAAGGTATTTTTAAAAGTATTGAATGAGCCGGCAGCGCTGCTGAGTTCAGCATAAGGTTTTTCCCTGAAGTCACTCGTTTTAATGTTGATGCTGGCGCCAAATGCTGCAGCTCCATTGGTTGAAGCCCCAACTCCGCGTTGCACCTGCATATTATCAATGGAAGATGCAAGGTCGGGCAGGTCAACGAAAAACACGCCATGCGATTCGGCATCATTTACCGGTACACCATTTAAGGTAACGTTGATACCGGAGAGGTCAGTTCCCCGAATTCTGATTCCGGTGTACCCTACCCCATTTCCGGCATCGGAAGTAACAACGGTAGACGGCAATGTTTCCATTATATAAGGAAGGTCTTTTCCTGAATTGTTTCTTTCAATCTGATCAACATTCATTTCGCTAAAAGTGGCAGGTGATGTACCACCAGCCCGGATGGCAGAAATAATAACCTCTTCACTCATATAAGTTTGAGGCTGGAGGCGAAGGTTGAGGTGAAGGTTTTCGTTAATATCCAGTTCTTCCCGGTAGGTTTTAAAACCGATATACGATACTTTAAGGATGCAATTTCCCGGCTTCATGCCTGTAAGTAAAAATGCACCATCGGTACCGGAGGTTGTTGCCAGGTAACTATTTTCGATAACAATATTTGCTCCCGGAAGGCTTTCACCGGTTTCACTATTCATAACCTTACCTTTGATGGCATATTGACCGAAGGTTAACTGTGCAACAAATAACAGCACAAAATAAATTGATAATTTCTTAAGCATATCTCATTGATTTAAAGCTTTTAAACATTAAATCAACAGAGGAAAGCCGTGGGTTGTTTTTAAACTCTTTCCCTGCGCCGGCATTACCCGGATCAGGTTCAGAGGGTATGATCTCAGCCCTTGTTTTGAGGCACCCCTATTGGTTTATTGCAAAGGTAATACAAAAGAGGCAAGAATCAAGAAGCAAGAATCAAGACCTGAGACCTAAGACTGAAAAGGCAGGTCGGTTGAAAATACCATTGATTTGGGTAGAACTTGTGCGATTGGCTATTCTCCCCTTTGGGGAGCCAGAGGGGTGCGTGGGTAAAGGATAGCGAGGGATCAAGAATCAACACCTAAGACCTGAGACCTGAGACTGTAAAGGCAGGTCGGTTAAAAATACCGTTGATTTGGGTATAACTTGCGCGGTTGGCTATTCTCCCCTTTGGGGAGCCAGAGGGGTGCGCAGACAAAAGATAGCCAGGAATCAAGAACTGAGACAAAAGACCTAAGACCTAAGACAATAAGACATTAGACCTAAGAAAAAAAAATGGAAGATAAAAGACCTTTAAGGTCAGTGTTGGTTAACGAAACATCTCCTCAAAGTTAATATAATCAGGCTGAAAGTTCAAATCAAGGATTGCCCTGGCAAGATCAAACACTTTTGTGTGGCAATGATCAATAATTGCGGAATCAGCGGTACAGATGATTCCTGCGCAAACTTCTTTTAAATGATGATCAGGCGAGTGCACAGTTACAGCGTTTCCGATTAAGCTGTTTTTCTTTAGCTCCTCATTCAAACGTGCAGCCAATTCACCGCTTTTACTCACCGGCTCATCCAGGTAAATCATTGTTTGAGCAGGTTTTACATTAAGCAAATAATTAATTACCAGATCAATTGTTTTATTCAATATTTTTTTCTGCAAAGTATTTCTGTGCATTTCAGAGGCATCTCTCAGTAAACCATCCATGGCAATAAAAACAGGTTTTCCTAAAAGGTAACTACCAATAGTCCGAATAACATTGTAACCATCTATTTGCAGATGAACTCCATCGTGTATATTGTTTACTATTTTGCTTTGTCTGAGTATACTCTTTTGCACGGGTACAACTCCACGATACAACATACTTCTCTCCTTTCCAATTAGCTGGTATTTATCGCCAACTATCTTTAATGCTGATTTTTGAGGGTATTCCCGCTCCAGCAAATACAGATAATCTTTTGCTGCTTCTATAAATTGTAGAGAATGCATTAACATCCGTTTGAATTTCTAACTTTGTAAAGTTACTAAATCATGTTACGCATAATGAAAATTCTAATCCTGAACGGCCCGAACCTGAACCTGACCGGTGAAAGGGAAAAAGAAATATATGGTAATGTTTCGTTTAAGGATTACCTGGAGACTTTGCGAAAACTGTTCCCTGAATTTACAATCAATTATTTTCAATCGAATATAGAAGGTGAAATTATTAATCGTTTGCAACAAGCCACTAATGAAGTGAATGCGGTTATTTTAAACGCCGGTGGATATACACACACTTCGGTTGCAATTGGCGATACCGTGAAAGCAATTGATATTCCTGTTGTTGAAGTTCACCTGTCGAATATTTTGGCGAGAGAAGAATTCAGGCATCATTCTTTTATTGCGCCTCACTGTGTTGGATCGGTTTTTGGTTTTGGTCTCGACTCGTACAGGATTGCAATTTCATATTTTAGATATTAACTCTTGATTCGCATTATTAAGTAAAATCTGATTGATCCAATTCGGAGTACTTCTTCTTTCCTTTAAAGTAATGCTGAAAAACAAGGTTCCTTTTATACATCTGCGATACCTGCTTTTGATCAATTAATTTGCGTTTTTCCTTAAGCTTCGACAGGTTCCGATAGAAATACAAATGCGCCTCGATAACGGCGACAAAATCCTGGAAATCACCTTCTAAAAAGAATTTAATACCGGCAATTCCATCTAAAAACAACCTGACGAAAAAGGTCTTGAAAAGTTGTTCTTTGGGGAGGTTTTTATATAATAATGAAAAGTTATTTCTGAAGTTGAGGTATGTTTTCCTGGCTGATTTTTTCGGTAAAGTTCCACCACCCACATGATATACCTTTGATGAAGGACAGAACATAACTTTATACCCTGCATTTTTTAAGCGCCAGCAAAAATCAATTTCTTCCATGTGGGCAAAAAAGTCTTCATCGAGGCCACCAAACTGGTGATAAATATCGGCTTTAACAAACATACAGGCACCTGTTGCCCAAAAAACTTCTATGGGGTCATCATACTGACCCTCATCCTTTTCCATTTCCTGGAAAACTCTTCCCCTGCAAAACGGATATCCGTACCGATCAATAAAGCCACCACCGGCCCCGGCATATTCAAATTCATCCCTGTTATAATAAGAAAGGATTTTGGGTTGACATGCTGCAATTTCAGGTTCCGATTCCATCAGTTCAATAACAGGGTTGATCCAATTCTCCGTTACCTCAATATCAGAATTCAGCAAAACATAATAATCAGCTTTTATACGACTCAAAGCCTTATTATAACCGCCGGCAAAACCTGCATTGTATATGTTTTCAAGCATGTTCACATCAGGAAATTCTTCAAGCATCACATCAGCCGATCCATCCAGCGAGTTGTTATCTGCTACCCAAATTTCAGCATCCCCGGCAGTACGCTCAATCACTCCCGGCAGGAATTTTCGAAGGAATTCCTTCCCATTATAATTTAATATAACTACTGCTACTTTTTTCAATATCCGGTTTAATTTATCTTTCTTTCCATCTTCTGTGCGACCAAAGCCAATTGTCGGGATTACGTATGATGGTTTGCTCAAGCAAACGTACATATTCTTTCGTTATCTCTTCGGGCTTTGTTTAGGCTCCTCCTTTTGTAATAATCTTAATTTCTATCTGGTAAAAACCTCTTATCATAGGCTGAAAATTAGAGAGCACACACAGGAATCCAAATGGTGATGAGGCAACTATGTTTAACAGGATGTTTCTGATTTTCATTGTTTTCGGGAAATAGTGTGTAAAAATAACTCAAAAATGATACCTTTCCCAATACACGTTCATTATCTGGGTTGCAAATAATAATCAGTAGCAAAGCTGCCATATGTTGGTGGCATTACTGCATCATCAACACTATAGGGGTCCCAGGTACGCGCATAGATAATAGTCTGCCATCTGTTATTGGTTATTTCGCCAACGGCATTCGAGTGTATTAGCTGAAAATCATTTGTAGCCAGGTCTTTTGTATAAAACACAAACTTTTTATCGCGTTGTCCCTGTAATTCGTAATAGTGCCAAATCTCGTATGGAAAAGCAGAAGGTTCGTTGATGCTTGGGGTTATTACATTTGGCGGACCATATTGAAGGTAAACACGTCCTCTATCGGTTCTATAGCCCTGGATTCTGATCGCCCTGAAATCTTCATTGGCCTGGTCAACCAGCAACTTATATTCGAGCCAGTTACCTTCAGGGTTTGCGGGGTTACGTTCTGTCCAGAAATTTAAGAAGTATTTCTGGAGTTCCTCAAGGTTCGCTTCTTTAATAAATTGCTTTGCAAAATCTTTTTCCAGATCAGTTGAGATAGGATATAAATAATCAATATACTGTGCAAGTGTATCACGTGAATTAATTTGACCGGCAAAACTATTGCGCGGATCCAGTACCAATAAGCTGGTCAGGTTAAATTGCATATTCGGATTATAGCGTTGAAAGTATTTTTTTGCAGAACTCAACAGCTCGTTATTCCTGTCGCGTGTTTCTAAGACAAGGTAATAATTACCACTCGGTAGTTGATTGATATCTATTGTATTCAGCAGAATATTCACGTCTTCTCCTTTTAACCGCTTCATATAAAAGAACTGATCGAGCTTTTTATCGATCTCAAAAGGACAAATATAGTAGTAGAGTAAAAACTGATCATCGCCGGTAACCATCTTACTATTGTATAGTTCAGCATAAAAAGAGAGGTTTTGGACAACTTCAGGAAAAAAGTCAAATACATAAGGAATTAATTCATATCCATGCTTTGCCAAAATTCCTTCACCCTCAGATTTACTATAACTATGTAAAAGTTCAATATCCGAAAAAGTCATTTTATTTTTATCGAAATGAACGGTAAATGAATCGTATGAAATCAGGGTATCTTGTTCTCCATATCTGTCGTTTATCAGAAACTCAAGTTTATAATTCCCTTCAGGAAGGGCATATCGCTGAACATCGAGTAAGTTGTTCGAAATTTTAGTGGTATCCTTTAAATTTGGCCCCATTAGTTCATATTTACCAAAATTAATGATGCTGTCATTTCTTTTGAACATGATTTGAATATCTATCACAGCCTGAAATGATCCGTCCTCAATCTGGATGTGTGTTAAAGTTTTGCCATTTACAACCAGGTATGTTTCAATATATGGTTCATTATCTGGTGTATTAAAAATGGAGTATGATAGAAAGGCCTGCAAGTTGCCTGCATGAATTGTTGTACATGCAATAAAAACTATCAAGCCCAGTACAAGAAATCGTTTCATTTTATTGTGATTAAGAATTTATACAAAGTTACTTGAAAACCACCTGTTAATCAAGAAATCGAATTTAATTCATGTTTAATTCTACATAATAACCTCAACGTAATACAAAACC
Organism: Chlorobiota bacterium; assembly: GCA_030596395.1. GTDB lineage: Bacteria > Bacteroidota > Bacteroidia > Bacteroidales > F082 > JAADID01. Next base: position 10,455 of record JAUVKF010000031.1, read on the forward strand.
AATTATTTGATAGACGATTAAAATGGATAATTGGTTGCTAAAGATTGGAAAAACAGACTAATATTGAATTTAAACCATAAACATAAAATTAGATTGTGAAGACACACAATTACAAAAAAATACTATTTTTGCGCCCTCATTGGAGAGATGGCAGAGCGGTTTAATGCGGCGGTCTTGAAAACCGTTGTTCTTCACGGAACCGGGGGTTCGAATCCCTCTCTCTCCGCCTCCGCCCGCCATAGTCATGCGAAGCAATGACGAAGGCGGGCTTTTCATTACTTACTATTTACGAATTAATTAAGTCTGAGCCAAGCGGGCTTCGGCGGACAGATCCGCTATGTACCACCCACCGAAGTCAAGCGATAGCACAGACGAAGGAGGGTTTTCTTTTATTAAATTTACCAAAAAACTAACCTATGGACTATGCGGACTTCGGCGGACAGGTCCGCCTTGAGGAAACTACGTTTGAATATGTTTACATTCTCAAATGTAACAATGATAAAACCTATGTTGGGCATACATCTAATCTTGAAAATAGGTTAACTCGACACCATAAGGGATATGTTCCTGCCACAAAAATTTTACGACCTTTATCTCTTTTAACGTATCTGGCCTTTACTGATAAGTACAAGGCAATTGCATTTGAAAAATATTTAAAGAGTGGCTCAGGACGCGCATTCTTAAAAAAGAGATTGATTTGACCCGCTGAAGTCATGCGAAGCAATGACGATCGTGTGTTGCAAAAGCTTTATCTGTGGTGCAAGATGGGCTTTTGCTTTGCAAGTCCCCCAAAACGGGATCAACGAAGTTAATCCCTCTTTTTTATAAATCCCAATCATTTCAATACGCCATTTTTTTACTTTTGCCCCGGAGAGTTGCCGGAGTGGTCGAACGGGGCGGTCTCGAAAACCGTTGTCCGCTCACGCGGACCAAGGGTTCGAATCCCTTACTCTCCGCCTCCGCCCGCCATAGTCATGCGAAGCAATGACGTAGGCGGGCTTTTCTTTTCATACATTTACGAATTAATTTAGTGTGAAACAAGCTGGCTTCGGCGGACAGATCCGCTATATACCACCCGCCGAAGTCAAGCGATAGCGCAGACGTAGGCGGGCTTATTCATTTATTCAACCCCTCATTTTTCAATTCCTTTTTTAAATGATTTATATTTGGTTTCTCAATCCTGAAATTGTGAAATTACTTTTATACTTTACCCTGGTATTTCCTTTCATTATATATGGACAGGAGTCAATAAACACTTACCCATTACCCGGAAAAGCCTGTCTTGCATGCCATCAGGGTGTTGAGCCCATTCGTGAGCATCAATCTAAAATGATGCGGGCAATTTACCGCGAAGGAAAAACAATGGGCAATCCTAACGGCTGTATTGTATGCCATTATGGTAATCCTCAGGAAGAGGTGACAAGAATATTGCGCACAAGAATATGATCATCCATCCCGGATCGATGTGGACACTTGACCGTACCTGTGGTAAATGCCATGATGAGCACAGTTACAATATGCATCGCAACCTGATGCAAACCGAAGCCGGTAAAATCCAGGGAGCAATCTGGGGATGGGGTGCGCCAAATGGATACGATGCAATTTATGGTAATTATTCCATCGATGATCCTGACGGAGAAGAACCCAAATGGGGGTCAAAGTCTTATAAAGAATACATGCACAAGCTCAAACAGGCTTATCCAAACATTTTCCCTGATTCATTGAAAGAATTGCATCAAGCTGATCCCTCAAAAATAAATGATCACCCCGAACAGGCAGTTTTCACTTACTAAAGAGGCGAATGTCAACGTTGCCATGTAGGTGTCAGAGGTAAGCAGAGACGAGGCGATTACCGCGGAATGGGCTGTGCGGCTTGTCATATTCCCTATTCAGATGAGGGATATTATGAAGGAGATGATCCGAGTATTTCACAAACCGAAATCGGCCACCTTCTGGTCCATTCCATTCAATCATCCCGAAAAACAAAAGTTACTGTTAACGGGATCACCTATTCGGGTATTCCTGCAGAAACCTGTTCTTCATGCCACAATCGCGGAAAACGGATTGGGGTTTCTTTCCTGGGCATGATCGAGTCGCCTTATGATACTCCATGGCAGGAGGATGGTTCAGGGCAATTAAAACTGCATGGGAAGAGATACCAATATATCCAGGAAGATGTCCATCACAGGGTTGAAAGCCGGGAAGGAAACCCTACGGGTGGATTATTATGCCAGGACTGCCATACAAGCCTTGCAGTACATGGAAACGGAAACCTTGCCACTGCTACCTTAGCCGAAGTTGAAGTGGAATGTGCTGACTGTCATGGAACTGTTGATATGTATCCATGGGAGTTACCGCTTGGTTTTCAGGATGAATATGGTCTTGAGCAATTCATCAAACCCAGAGGTGTTACCACTGATTTACTTGAAATACAAGAAGACTTTTCTACTATTTATGATGCTGAGGATGGTTATATATTATCGAGCCGGGGAAATCCATTTGGGAATGTGATCAGAAAAGGAAATGAAGTTATCGTTCATTCGGCCAGTGGCCTGGACTTCAATTCACCTGTATTAAAAAATCTGCATCAAAATAATGATTTTCGGAATCCTGACAAAGCAGTAACGGCTATGTACCAGATAACAGAACATATGGAAAAAATGGAATGTTATAGCTGTCATTCTACCTGGGTTCCACAGTGCTATGGTTGTCATGTTCAGGTTGATTATTCAAATGCTGTCCGGTCTGTTGACTGGATTGCATCCGGAAAAATGCATTACGCCAATGGGGAGACCTCCGAAAGCCTGGGTGGAGCAATTACGATGCCCGGTGTAGCACGTGAAGGGAGAACACAGGTTATTTGGGAAGACCCGGTTTTAGGAATCAACGGTGAAGGCAGGGTAACACCCATAACTACCGGCTGTCAGCAAATTACTACGGTCATAGGACCAGATGGTAATACAATCGTTTCGAATAAAATATGGAACACACCCCCATATCTTGAGAATAGTGATGGTAAAGGCCAACGTGGTATTGATATGACCCCTGCTGTTCCTCATACTACAACTGCCAGTGCCCGTGAATGCGCCTCGTGTCATGCCAATCCAAAAACATTGGGTTATGGTATTGGTGATGGTGAATACATGAAGAACTACGATAAAGATCGCTTCATGGATTTAAAAACTGCGGAGGGTAAAAACCTGAGCTCGAGTAGCCGTCCTCAAATGAATTCCATTCCAAATTTACCGATGGATCTGTCACAAGTGGTCACAAGAGATGGTAAACAATTGCAAACCGTTGGTCATCACTGGCCTTTATCAGGGCCATTAACACAAAATATGCGTGAACATATGGAACCGTGCGGGAGTGTGTATAGCATGCCATAAGGATTTACCCGATGGGGATGCAGCCTTAAAACTCATCACAACAGCAGGAAGTCTGCTGGACATGGTTCCGCATTCTGATAAAGAATACGCCAAACTTTTAAATGCGGATATCAACTGGGCAGCAAGAACACGATTATTAACCCCTTTGGGGATCTTAGTAGGTGCTGTACTTCTATTGATCATTTACAGGCAACGAAAACAACTCAAAAAGTGATAATTGTTTCCGTACTGCTTTTCTTTATGTATGAATTAATTATCTGACGTACTTCCTTGTTATCGAGTTGAGGTTGAATGCAATCGTGAAACATTGTAACATCATCGTTAAGTAAATCAGATTCAACAAAACCAAACCCAACATATTTGCCATGTTCAATTTTCACAACTGACATTTCTTCTTCACTCCTGCCCTTTCCAATAATTAAGAAACTATCATTGTCAAAGTGGTAATTTTCAAGAGCCTGTTGTACTTTGGTGTTGTAAGATTCAGGTGTTTCTTTACCAACACAGGCGCCAGAACACTGGTGTATCTGAAAATGAAAACAAGCTCCTGTCGTATCATATAACCCGCACAATTTCTGGCAAAGGTTAAAACGTTCCACTAAATTGAACAGATGCTGTTTACCTTCCTGTACTGAGCTGTACGTGTAAATCGGTATTACTTTATTAACTATTCTGTTGATTTTCAGGTTTAAGTATCCATCTTCATCCTCAAACGAATAAAGGCCATAATTGTAAAAAGTTCGCCGTTGCTGCCGGTTGTATAAAGGTTGGTGTCTTTTAATTTCAGCTGATTCAAGTAGTAATGCCACTAATTCGTTTCCTGTTAACTCATAACTGACATGAGCAATGGCATCTTTCATTTCCACAGCCTTCTTGTGCAGGTTGTTGTTTAGATGCGACAATACACGATCATGGATGTTTATGGACTTACCTACATATATCAATTCCCCATCTGCGTTTGCAAAATAATAAACACCGGGTGTTTTCGGTAATGCTTCAATCAGCGATTTGTTTCTGTCGGATCGGGCACCATTGGTTTTCAGGTTAACTAAGTCAATATCAATTTCCAGTAATAATTCAAACAACTGCGTTGTTGCTAATGCATCTCCTCCTGCCCTGTGCCGCGCATGATTATTTATTCCGAGATCTTTGCACAGCCTGCCCAGGCTATAGGAACGCCGACCGGGAATCAATTGACGACTAAGTTTCACCGTATCCAGAGTTTCTCTTTTGAAATCATAGCCAAGGTTTTTAAACTCATGCCTGATGAAACTGTAATCAAATTTTACATTATGACCTACAATTACCTTACCCTCAGTGAATTCAACGATTTTTTTTGCTACTTCATAAAATCGTGGTGCATCCACTACCATCTGGTTTGTGATGCCGGTCATCTGAACGATTCGATACGGGATCTTTTTCTCAGGGTTGATCAGCGATTCAAATGAATCAACTACTTGATTTCCATCATGAATATAAATAGCGATCTCTGTGATCTTTTCGCCGGCAGCACTCAGGCCCGTAGTTTCAACATCAAGGATCGCGTACATTAAACTACTGCTCCCTAAAATTCAACGTCATCTGAATTGCCCTGACCTGTTTTTTCAGTTTTTCAACCTCATCGGCAAGGGCATCTTTTTCTTTGTTGGGTTCCGGTATTTCGGAATTGATGTAATTCACAAACTTCCAGATTTCCTTAAGGTCGTTTACTTTAATGTCAAAGGGATCAAAAATGGGGTTTAACGAGTGGAGCCGTAACTGGCCTTCCTTTTCCATGTTGTTTTCAACCACTTTAAATACAACTCCATCATTCCTGGTCAGCAAAATGTAGGCATGGTGGTTGCGGATGGTTGACCAATCCTGGACAAATTCACCTGTTACATATGAACCGTCAGGAATCGGAAGCATGGAATCGCCACTGATTTGAAAACTACGGTATTTCTTCTGTTTCGACAGGAATGGCAAGCGGAATGTTGGCAGTATCCTGATGTATTCCGGATCGGCAAAGCCTGTAGTATAGCCTGCCTTAGCTTTCTCATTCACCAGTTCGATATTTTCTTCATTGTCTTCTCCAACTGTAGTAGCCAATACCCTTAGCTTGCTGCCTTTAATGTAAGTATCAGATCCTCTTTCCAGTTGTGAAAACTGGCTTTCCGGCAAAGCAGACAGATCAACCTTAATTAAGGTGTCTATTGCAACGCCATAATAATCAGAGAACCTGATCAGTGTATCCATGTTAGGTTGAGCAACGCCGTTTTCATAGCCACTCAATGTGGGTCGTTTCATTTTCAGCGCAAAAGCTACATCATCCTGAGTGCGGCCGCGCCTTTTGCGTAAAATCTTGATGTTGTTGTTGAATATCATGATTATCGTGTTTTATCTTTATTTAATCCCCGCCCTGAAGGACGAGGTAACTGATTCGTTTCATAATATTAGCTACTCTATCAGTTTCCCAGTCCTTCAGGGCTGGGTTCCTCCTGACCGGGAAACAACTCATCTATCTCTTCATCAAGCGATTGCCTGCTATGATGTGCTTCCTGGTTTCTGATATAATCCCTCACTCTTTCTACATGCGATTTACTTACTGAAGCCGCATAATACTTTTTCTGCCATCCAAACTTAGCATCTGTAAGTTTCGTCTTGTTTATCCAAAAAGATGATTCTCCTTTTACCTGTTGCATTATATCCGCAATACATTGGTTAGCATTTAAGGATAACAGGCAATGTACATGATCTGTATATCCATTGATGAAATCAATATAGATTCCTTTATCATCTGCATGCGAACTGATATGCTCAAACACATCATTCCGAATATCTTTTTTCAGATATGGCTTCCTGTTTTTGGTAGTCCAAACAGCGTGTATCCAAATTTTAACGTAAGGCATTGTTTATGTTTTTGTCCCCGGATTGAAGTCCGAGGTAACTGATTCGTTTCATAACACTGACTAACTATTCCTGCCAGTTTCCCCATGCTTTAAGGCGCAAGCCCCATATCCCAAAACTTTCTCTCCCCTTTTCTTGCTTTTCTGATACCAGAATGATTATATTGTAATCAATAAAATGATTAAAAACTAATCAAAGATAGTGCTTATTTACAAAATGTCAAGTATCCTGTCATTATTTTTTAAAAATGCAAACAACAAACAGAACAATAGTACACCTTGATCTTGATACTTTTTTTGTATCGGTAGAAAGGTTAGTCAATACATCATTGATTGGGAAGCCTGTTATTATTGGTGGCATGTCCGACCGGGGTGTGGTGGCCGGCTGCAGTTACGAGGCACGGCAGTTTGGGGTTCATTCGGCTATGCCCATGCGGATGGCCAGGCAGCTCTGTGGCGATGCCATTGTGATTCGTGGCGATTCAGAACAGTACAGCAAATATTCGAGGATGGTAACTGATATTATTGCTGAGCAGGCGCCACTGTACGAAAAGGCTTCCATTGATGAGCATTACCTCGACATAACCGGAATGGACCGGTTTTTTGGCAGCCTGAAGTGGGCCCATGAACTGCGTGAGAATATAATTAAAGAAACGGGGCTGCCCATCTCTTTCGGACTTTCCACCAACAAAACTGTTTCAAAGATTGCCACCAACGAAGCCAAGCCGAATGGGGAATTGTATATCCCGGTCGAACAGATAAAGCCTTTTCTTTTTCCGTTGTCTATCCGCAAAATACCGATGATCGGGAAACAGAGTTACCGCCTGTTGCGCTCGATGGGTGTAAGTACCATAGAAACATTGAGCATGATACCACCCGAGATGATCACACAGGTGATGGGAAAAAACGGGCTAATCGTCTGGAAAAAGGCTAACGGCATTGATCACACACCGGTCATACCCTACTCTGAACGTAAATCCATCAGCACCGAACGCACTTTCGACAAAGACACCACTGATGTGGCAAAACTAAAGGGAATCCTTATCAGCATGGTAGAAAAGATTGCTTTTGAGTTGCGGAAAAAACAAAAGTTAACGGGTTGTGTTGCCGTGAAAATCCGTTATTCGAACTTCGATACACATACCTTACAGAAACACCTCCCTTACACTTCTTTCGATCATGTGTTGCTGGAAACGGCGCTCGAACTTTTTGATCGTTTATATAAAAGAAGAATGCTCATCCGACTCATCGGGGTTCGGTTTAGTCACCTGGTAGGCGGATCACAGCAACTCGACCTGTTTGAAGACACGCCCGAGATAACCGGTCTCTACCAAGCGATGGACAGCATCCGCCTGCGGTTTGGGAGAAAAGCCGTGCGGAGGGCGGTGGGGGTTTCACAACCTTTGATCCCCACCCTGAAGGACGGGGCAATTGAGTTGCCTCGGACTTCAGTCCGGGGATAAAAAAGAAACCATGCACCTAAACTCCCACTCATATTACAGCCTGCGCTACGGAACCTTTTCTGTAGATGACCTAGTGAAAACTGCAAAACACCTGAAGGTAGAGGCTATGGCCCTGACGGATATCAACAACTCATCGGGGATGATTGATTTTGTGAAGGCATGTAACGAACAAAGCATCAAGCCTATTGGTGGGATGGAGATCAGGAATAATGACGAACTGCTGTTTACCGGCATTGCACAGGATAATGAAGGATTCAGGGAACTGAATGCCTATATGAGTGCCATCAACCTGAAAGAAAAGGAATACACACCCTTAGCTCCTGACTTCAACCGCGTGAACGTAGTGTATCCGTTTGGGAAAAAGCTATCACGAAAACTGAAGGAAAACGAATTTATTGGCATAAAACCCTCGCAGGTACGAAAACTGATCGCTCACTCTGCCAGGGATTTTACAAAAATGGTCATTCAGCAACCGGTTACTTTTGCTGATGAAAAAGAATATTACTTACACAAAAACCTCAGGGCTATTGACCATAACCTGCTGCTGAGCCACCTGAAACCGGAGATGTATGGCGCTCAGGATGAATCATTCCTCTCCCCCGAATCCATCCGGCAGGCCTTTGAACAATATCCACAGATCATTGAAAATACCGAACGCCTGATAAACAACTGTTCCATCCATTTTGACTACAACAGTATTAAGAATAAAAAAACATTCACTGGCAGCCGCTACGATGATAAAGTATTGCTGGAAAAATTGACTTATGACGGGTTTAAATATCGCTATAGCGAAAAAAACAAAAATGCCCTGAAACGTGTAAAAAGTGAACTGGCTATCATTGATAAGCTGGGTTTTTCTTCCTATTTTCTCATCACCTGGGATATTATCCGTTATTCCATGTCGCGAGGGTTTTATCATGTAGGCCGGGGAAGCGGAGCTAACAGCGTAGTGGCTTACTGCCTCAAAATCACTGATGTAGATCCAATAGAACTGAATCTCTATTTCGAGCGTTTTATCAATCCGAGACGTACTTCTCCTCCCGACTTTGATATCGATTACTCCTGGAAAGACCGGGATGAAGTAACTGATTATATCTTTAAAAGATATGGCCGCGAACACACTGCATTACTAGGCACTTCCGTTACCTTCAGGGGAAAATCTATTTATCGGGAACTGGGTAAAGTGCATGGCCTGCCCAAAGCTGAAATAGACAGTCTGACACAAAACCCGATGGTAGAAAAAGATAAGAATGAGATTACCCGTCATATCCACTCGCTTGCCACAATGATGACTGACTTTCCTAATATCAGAAGCATCCACGCCGGGGGGGTACTTATCTCCGAAGAGCCCATCAACTGTTATACTGCCCTCGACATGCCTCCCAAAGGTTTTCCTACCACCCAATGGGATATGTACGTGGCTGAAGCTATCGGTTTTGAAAAACTGGACATCCTCAGCCAGCGAGGTATTGGACACATAAAAGATGCAGCCGATATCATCCGGAAAAACCGAGACATTGATGTGGATGTACACAAGGTGGAAAAATTCAAGAGCGATCCACTGGTAAAGGCTCAACTGAAAAAGGCCGAAACCAACGGCTGTTTTTATGTTGAAAGCCCGGCCACGCGCGGATTGCTAAAAAAACTGAAATGTGACAATTACCTCACCCTTGTGGCTGCCAGTTCCATTATTCGTCCCGGGGTGGCCAAATCGGGCATGATGCGAGAATATATTTACCGGTTTCACCATCCTGATAAGTTTAAATACATCCATCCTATTATGAAAGAGCAACTGGAAGAAACCTATGGTGTGATGGTTTACCAGGAGGATGTATTGAAGATATGCCACCACTTTGCCGGTCTCGACCTGGCTGATGCCGATGTGTTACGGAGGGCCATGAGCGGTAAATACCGTGGAAAACAAGAATTCCAGCGTATTGTGGATAAATTTTTCGAGAACTGCCGCGAACGCGGTTACCCGGAGGAGATCACCAAAGAGGTGTGGCGACAAATCGAATCATTTGCAGGTTATTCATTTTCGAAAGCCCATTCGGCATCTTATGCTGTGGAAAGTTTCCAGAGCCTTTTTCTGAAAGCATATTTCCCGCTTGAATTCCAGGTGGCGGTGATTAACAACTTCGGGGGGTTTTACCACAGTTGGGTTTATTTTAATGAAGCAAAACGACAGGGTGGTAACCTCCTCCTCCCCTGCGTGAATAACAGCGAATACAAGACTTGCATCAAGAGTAAAGACATTTACATTGGCTTTATTCATGTGGCCAAACTGGAAAGTAAGCTGGGCAAGAAAATTGTTGAAGAACGGAAAAAAAACGGCGAATACAACAACATTGAAAATTTTATCCGTCGTGTGGACCCTGGCATGGAGCAACTGATCCTGCTGGTGCGCGTAAATACTTTTCGGTTTACCGGGAAATCCAAGTCTGAATTACTTTGGGAGGCTCACCTGCTGCAAAAAACAAACAAACCTCTGCCAAAAGATATCCGTCTTTTTGAAGGCAGACGCAAACAATTTAAGTTGCCTGCTCTGGTTCACGATTCGCTGGAAGATGCCTACGATGAAATTGAACTCCTCGATTTTCCTGTGTCCATGTCGTATTTCGATATGCTGCAAACCCGTTTCCGGGGCGAAGCGCTGACCTGCGATTTTGAGCACCTGACCGGGAAAAAGATCAGGGTAGTAGGATTGCTGGTAACCATTAAATATGTAAAAACCGTAAAACGCGAATTGATGCATTTTGCCACTTTTCTTGACCATAGTGGTGAAATGTTTGATACTACACACTTTCCGGATTCCCTAAAGAAATACCCTTTCCGCGGGCATGGGGTTTACCTGATCCTCGGCAAAGTGGTTGAAGAATTCGGTTATGCCAGCATTGAGGTGGAAAAAATGGCCAAGCTACCGTTTAAGTCTGATCCGAGGGAGACTTGATGCTGGAGACTTGATGCTGGATACTGGATACTGGCTTTTGGGATTTTTATATTAATATTCGTAGTTTTAATGAAAATTTGTATAACACATGAAAAACCTGGCACAATCCAAAGCAAACGACATCCAAAAACTTTTTCGTGGTTATTGCAAAAAGCACCTTGACGATGACTACCTGCGCCTGTGCAATAAATTATTCAACGATCTGTTTGAAAGCGACGATGAGATATTTAATCGTGGGAAGGAAAATATTTGGGCAGCAGCAATCGTCTGGGCAATTGGTAGTGTTAATTTCCTTGGCGATAAATCTTTTGACCCCAGTGCATCTTTGTCAGATGTTTGCAATTATTTCAAGGTCAAAACTTCAACAGTCGGGCAAAAGGCATCCAGGATCAGGGAGTGGTTTGATATGGACTATTTTAATGATTATTACCAGCGTGAAGATTCGCAAATCTCCGGTTTACTTAAAAGTTTGGTAATGATTGAAGACGGATTCATTGTTCCGCGCGACTTGCCTGATAATGAAAGCGAAGAAAGTTTTTTGGATGATGACAGTGAAGAACTGCCCGGACATTATATTATTGCTATTGATACCAAAGGCAAGTTTGGCCAGGCCGATCTGTACCAACTCGAATACCTTTTCAAAACGGTATTGTCAGAAGATGAAAAAATCGAAAAAATTGAAATGTCTGTTTCAAAGCAAATTCATCTTTATTTTTACGGCAGGCCTGCCAAAGTCCTTGCATTTGAGAAAAAACTGAATACTTATAAGTTTACCATATCGGATGTCAGTAATAAATTATAGGCATTATGCCAATCCCGTACAGGCAATAAATATTTGGTGATTGAAAGCTAGAATATTTATTTTAATTGATGACATAACCGGGGCGAACGCTTTCACGCTTTATGACCGACTTCCACCCTGCCTGCCGGAGTTGCATGTTCAGTGATCGGTTCAAATTATTGATGACAATCAAAATTTATTGCTGTTTTGAAGTTTGGAATTGTTAATGGCAACGGCGGGCAGGTAAAACAAGGATTGAGCCTTCAGTAGTTCTGGTGGTTAAAGTCATCAATCAAACAGCAAAAAATGTAAAGACCCGGAACTGAGGACCGATAGTTTTTATGAGTAGGCTTTATAGTTTCTCCCCACATTTTTTACAAAATATAGCGTCATCATCGTGCAGGTGGTGGTTGCAGTTTCGACATACCTGTGTGTTAAGCCGTGTTTGAATATTTTTAATCCTACCCATTTCAGTAGTAATAATACCTGTAGGTACAGCAATTATCGCATAACCAGTAATCATCAGTACAGAAGCCAGTGTTTGGCCAAGAACAGTATTGGGTGCAATATCTCCATAACCTACCGTTGTTATGGTAACAATAGCCCAGTAAATGCTTTTGGGAATACTGGTAAAACCATTTTCAGGTCCTTCAATTATGTACATTAAGGAACCCATAATAATTACCAGAACTAAAAGTACTTCAAGGAAAACAATAATCTTACCCCTGCTATTCTGAATGGCGATTCGTAAAGTATCAGCAGCTCCAACATACCTGACAAGTTTTAACACCCTGAATATCCGCAACAACCTCAATATCCTGATTATGATAAGATATTGTGATCCAATCAGGAACAAACTAAGGTAGGTTGGGACAATGGCTAAAAAATCGATGATACCGTAAAAACTGAAAATGTAGCCTGAAGGCTTTTTTACGGCAATAATTCGTAGAATATATTCAATAGTAAATAAAATTGTTAAACCCCACTCTATTGCATAAAAAAAATTGCCATAACTGAAATGTAAAGATTCAACACTATCAAGCATTACGATAATGACACTTAGAACGATAGCAACCAGCAATAAAATATCGAACCATTTGCCAGCATGCGTATCTGCTTCAAATATGAAATCGTGTAATTGTTTACGGGTTTTACCGTATTTCATTGGTTTAACTAAGGTTGGTCATGCGAATATATGAATAAATCATCTCTTGCATTTTTCACATTTATTATGAAATACATCAACTACATTATTTGGAAGTATTTTAAATAATATTTATTTTTGGCCAAAATATAAATAAAATATTCATTATGAAGAAGTACGTACTTATTTCAATTGCTTTATTTTCAGCAATTTTGTTTCTAAATTTTAATAATACTGATAACTCCCAACCTGCTAAAACTCCGGCTTCCCCAGAGTTTAGCATACCTGATGATGTTCAGCAGATCATTGATAATTCTTGCTATGGTTGTCATAATTCCGATTCAAAAAATAAGAAAGGAAAAATGAAATTAAAGTTTGATGAACTTGGTGATTTGAAGACACATAAATTGGTTGGAAAACTCGCAAAAATCAGTGAAGATATAAAAGAAGACGAGATGCCTCCAAAGAAATTCCTCAAGAACTATCCTGAATCAGAGTTAACGGCTGAACAAAAGGATCTGTTTATCAACTGGGCTGAATCGACAGCAAAATCATTGTCTGAATAGCATTTAATTATAGAACCCAATATTATGAGTAAGGGAAAAATAATCTGGAGTATTATTATTGCTGTTGTTATAATTATTCAACTAATTCCATCTGGCAAACCTGATGTCATTGAAAGCAACAAGAACGATTTATTGGTTAATAACCATATACCTGATTCGGTGTCGCACATACTTAAAAATGCGTGTTATGATTGTCACTCCAACGAAACCATATATCCGTGGTATGCTTATATTGCCCCGGTTTCGTGGTTGGTTAGCAGAGATACAAAAATAGGGCGTGAAAACCTCAATTTTTCAGAATGGGAATTGCTCAGTAAAATGGATAAAGCAAAAATGCTTGATGAAATAGTTGATGAAGTAGAAAGCGGTGCAATGCCTATGTCGATTTATGTTGTGATGCACCCTGAAGCAAAATTATCGATGAGTGATAGAGATATGATAATGAATTGGGCAGATGATTTTGGCGAAAAATTATTCGAGTAAGATATTAATTCTGCAAAAAGAGGTTGAAAAAAAAATATGACCAAACTGTCACTCTGATCCGTCAACCGACGGAGAAGAGTCTTTATGAAACCTATTAAAGATTCTTCACTCCACTTCGCTTCATTCAGAATGACAGGTTTGTCGCTTATTATTCATTCTCTTTTATTTAGTTATTCAGTACATTTTTCATGCCCATTGTAATCGCATCCTCATTAAGTGGAATCAATTTGTGATATCTTTCTGGTAATGATTTTTTGAGTCCCTTTATCACGTTATCCAGCTTCACAATTGGTTTGATTTTTAAATAAGCACCCAAAACAACCATATTAAATATCTTGGTATTTCCCATCTCTGCAGCCAGTTTTGCGCCTTCTATCTTATGAATTTTTATATCAGTCCTAGTGGGATGCTGCGATATACCATTTGGATCGTACAGCAATACGCCTCCGGGTTTAACTGTTTCCTCAAATTTATCCATTGATTGCTGGTTGAGGATAATCGCTGTATCGTACTTAGTAAGCGTTGGGGAACTGATTTTTTCATCACTTACAATTACAGTAACATTAGCAGTACCACCTCGCATTTCAGGGCCATATGACGGCAACCAGCTTACTTCCTGATCCTGCATTATACCTGAATAGGCAAGAATTTTACCCATAGAAAGGACACCTTGTCCTCCAAACCCTGCTATAATTATCTCTTCAGTCATTTTTCGTCAGTTTAGTGTTTTATTAATCCTTGTCCACTATTTTACCATCAACTTTAATGTCGCCTAATTCATAATAAGGGAACATATTTTCTTCCATCCATACATTAGAATCAAGCGGGGTCATTTTCCAACCCGAGTTACAGTTGGATACGATTTCAATAAATGAAACACCAGGTTTTTTGTTAATCTGGTTATCAAATGCTTTACGGACGGCACGTTTTGCTTTTCTAACTGCACTGGGCGTATGTACCGCCTGTCGGCTCACAAAAAAAGTTCCCGGAAGATGAGCGATCAGCTCAGTCATTTTTAAGGGGTTACCCATCATATGTACATCGCGTCCGTAAGGTGAGGTAGAGGTTTTCATCCCCGGAAGGGTTGTTGGTGCCATCTGGCCCCCGGTCATACCATAAATACCGTTGTTGATAAAAATAATTACAATCTGTTCACCACGGTTACAAACATGAATAGTTTCAGAAGTGCCGATAGCTGCCAGATCACCATCCCCCTGGTAAGTGAATACCATTTTATCGGGCCACAATCTTTTAATGGCAGTAGCCAGGGCAGGTGCCCTTCCGTGCGCAGCCTGTTGCATATCTACATTCATAAATTCATAAGCAAGAACCGAACATCCAACCGGCGCTACACCAATGGTTTCGTGTTCTTTATCAAGCTCTTCGAGAACTTCCATTATGATTCGGTGGGCAGTTCCATGGCCACAACCGGGACAATAACTCAGGGCCTTGTCCGTCATCAGTTTGGTTTTTTTGTAAACCAAATTTTCCGGTTTGATTATATCCTGTACTGTCAGTTCTGCCATAGCTTATTCTCCTATAATTTGTTTTTTTAATGCTTCTAACACTTCTTCGGGAGAATGGATTACACCTCCATACCTTCCAAAATGTTCAACTTTTGTTTGCCCTCCTACTTCAAGCTTAACATCCTCTACCATTTGCCCGGCACTCATTTCAACGGATAAGAATCCTTTTATTCCTTTTTCAACCAGTTCGTGAATTGGTTTTTTAGGGAATGGCCACAAAGTGATGGGACGCAGCAGGCCAACCTTAATGCCTTCGGCCTTTGCCAGCTGAATAGATTTTTGCGCAATACGGGCACTCGATCCATAAGCTACAATAATGTAGTCGGCATCATCGCATTGCAACATCTCATAGCGAACCTCATCCTCTTCAATTCTTTGATATTTGGCCTGAAGGTGCCAATTGTGCTCTTCCTGTCTATGAGGATCAAGGTCGAGGGAGGTAATTATCCGGCGTTCTTTCCCTTTGGGTTTACCATTGGTTGCCCACGGGTATTTTTCTTTAATTTCCTCATCTGTTAACCTTGGTACCGGATCAAACAATTCCACTTTTTCCATCATTTGTCCGATTAAACCATCTGTAACAATCATTGCGGGATTCCGGTATTTAAATGAAAGGTCAAATGCAAGTGGAACAAAATCAGACATCTCCTGTACAGAAGAAGGGGCCAGAACAATAAGCCTGTAATCGCCATGACCACCACCTTTAACTGACTGGAAATAATCGGATTGTGCCGGTTGAATATCGCCCAAACCCGGACCACCGCGAACAACATTGGCTACAACACAGGGTATTTCAGCCCCCGCAATATATGATAAACCTTCCTGCATCAAACTGATACCGGGGCTTGAGGATGATGTCATTACTTTTTTACCGGTAGCCCCACCACCGTACAGCATATTAATTGATGCAACTTCACTTTCGGCCTGAAGCACAACCATACCGGTCCTGTCGTATGGTTTTTCTGCCATTAGATATTCTATTACTTCTGACTGAGGGGTAATCGGATAGCCAAAATAACCATCGCAGCCTGCACGGATTGCAGCTTCTGCGAGTGCTTCATTCCCCTTCATTAATCTTAATTCGCCCATTTTAGTTCTTTTGATGAATGTTAAACTTTGAGTTTTACCCTGTAAACTGTGATCACACCGTCAGGGCATACTATGGAACAATTGGAGCAGCCGGTACATGCCTCCGGATTCGCCATATAAGCGTAATGGTATCCTTTTCCGTTCACTTCTTTTGCCATTGCAATTACGTCGGTCGGACAGGCCGGAACACAAACACTGCAACCTTTACAAGCCTCAATATCAACTACAATAGCACCTCTTACTTTTGCCATAATTCACTATTAAATCGTTTGCAATTAGTGGTGCACGAAAATACAATTTAATGGCTATTTTACGCCCCATTTTTCAAGAATTCAGGTTATTTATAAAGGGTTTAAATATTGATTTGAAATAGATATTAAATCCACTTATTTTACCAACAGTTTTACAGTATTGGTAATGGTTCTTTTCAATTGTTTCCGGCGATATTGCATTACCCACCTTGGATGTGGTAACGGAACGATTTCACTGAATAATTTCAATTCATTATTCAGGAATTTGAGGTATTCATAGTTTTTTCCCTGGCCCAAACAAAAGCACTTCCTTGAGTTGATGCCCAGGCCAACCTGGTCGACAAGGTTTTTAACGATAAATTTTTTAAGGAAATGCATTAACTCCCTTGAATCATAATAGTTAAAATTTTTTCCTTCTCTGATAAACCCCAGCGGACTAACAGCACCAATGTAGAAATGTGTATAAAAATGCTCGGGTCCTCCCATCCTGCCGATTAATTGATAAATAAAATCGGATGACAATTCCGAACGTTTATCAAACGCATTCGGAATACCGCAATTTTTCTCCAGCCTGATGGGATCAGTAAAAGGAATTCCGGTAATGCCGGCGCCAAACCTTCCGGGATTGATACCCAGTATCAGTCTTCTGCCACGTGTATCGTCGTAGAATTTATTATAAAAAGTCCTGCATGCTTCCATAACCTCTTCGTTGTGGTAAGGATTCATGACCTCGATACCCTGAGGCAACTTTCCGCTGATATTCAACGACTGGTAAAACTTTAATACTCTGTCTGAGAAAGTCATGGTTGTAGTATTATTCCCAAACACCTGCAATTACACCATCGCAGAAAGCGCACTTGCCATTATTAACATGCTGGTTTTTGATGTGGTAACCGCTTCGCTCAATTACAGCTTTTTTACATGAGGGGCAAAAGGTATTTTGTCCTTCACTGCCAGGTACGTTTCCGAGATATACATAGTTAAGCCCGGCCTCAATGGCAATTTTTCTGGCCTCACGCAGGGTATCTACAGGTGTTGGTGGTAAGTTAGTAAGTTTATAATCAGGATGAAACCTGCTAAAATGCAAAGGTGTATCTTCAAAACCATTTTCGGCCAGCCATCCGCACATTTTTTTTATCATTTCGATATCATCGGTCCATGAAGGAACAACAAGATTTGTGATTTCGAGCCATACCCCTTCCTCTTTTAATATCTTTAACGTCCTGAGCACAGGTTCTAATGTGCCGGCATTCAGCATTTCATAGATTTCGTTGCTTATTGATTTCAAATCAATATTGGCCCCGTCCAAATATTTGCAAATATTGCGTAGCGGATCTTCATGAATGTATCCTGCTGAAATAAATACATTCTTAATTCCTTGAAGGTGGGCAATTTTTGCAGTATCATACATATATTCGTAAAAAACAATAGGCTCGGCATAGGTGTATGCTATTGATTTACTTTTATACCTGAGCGCTTCTTCAACCACTTTTTCAGGCATCAGGTCGTGGTTACGCGTTTCATACGGACTGGTTTGTGAGATCGTCCAGTTCTGGCAATTCAGACAAGCGAGGTTGCAGCCTGCCGTAGCAATTGAATACACTAATGAAGCAGGTAAAAAATGGTACAGCGGCTTTTTTTCAATGGGGTCAATATGAACTGCGCAAGGGTTACCATAAGCAATTGAATACAATTTGCCATCTTTTGCAAGACGTGTACGGCAGTCGCCCAGTTCGCCCTCTTCGATGGTGCAATTTTGTGGACAGAGTTTGCACTTCACCCCTTTTGGAGTGGCAATGTAATAAGTTGCTTCTTTACTCCATTTCCAAAGTTTATAATCAGTAGGTATCATATTAGAAAGTGTTTTAGCTGAAAGATGGCTGTTAATCAAAACAGATGCTGATCCTGCTATTCCAAGTTTTATAAAGTCTCTTTTAGTGAGATAGGGTCCTTTCATTTTTATATAAATCGAAAAATCACCTTAAAGGTACTTGATTTTATGCTTAAAAAGATAAAACAATACAGTTAAAAAATGCAAGCCTGCCAGGCAATAAAGTGTTAAATATATACCCAATACCGGGATTATGAGGATTGCTACGAGGAGGCTTCCAACAGCTGAACCTGCAAGATCAGCAGAATAAACTACTGAAACAACCTTTCCCCGGTCTGCCTTGCTACCGGTAACCGAAAGTCCATATTGATAGCCAACAAGTCCCGAAATGATTAGCATAAAAATGCTTACGATAAATTGTATTATTGATCCTGTATGAACATCTTTTAGAAAGATAAGTGAAACAGAGATACCTGCTATACAAACACCCGATAGCAATTGAGTTAGTATGGTTAATTTATTCGTCTTTTCTTTGTTAATATTTCGACTTAAAAAAGCACCGATCATCAGGCCGGCCATAAAAATTGTGATGATAACTCCGAGAAACAAATAAACATAACCAACTAATATCTGGAATACAATCAACAGAACGATTTCGGTTCCTGCTCCGGTAAACCCACTTGCAAACATTGCTGAACTAAACGGCTTTGAAAATAATATAAAAACGATCACAACAAGTATGCAAAGCAGAGGTATAATCCAATAACTATTTCCATAAAAGCTCATCCAATGCCTTATGTATGATAAATAAACGATGGGTTTGAAATCATAATTTACCGTATTGATACCTGCATAAGATTCAAGTAATTTATCTGCCCGGAATCTAATCAGATCGTCATTGAGATAGTCTGAGTTTACATAAGTATTGTCGGGTTTAAATGCTAAAAACCGGTTAACATAATCATGAGTTAGTATTTGATCGGAAGCAATAAAATAATTTTTTCCAGCCGGAACAATAAGAATATGCTCAAATACCCGGCTTATACTATTAAAAATAGAGGCCTGGAGTTTTACTTCATGCTCATTTAGATAATTAGCTGACGAGGACAATCGTGTAGATACCAGGCCATTATACCGAATAATACGTTTTAGTTTTTGATAAAACTCAAGGGTAAAATAACGATTGAGTTGAGCATTAACAGGTGATGGCAGGTTTATCAATATTACATCAAAACTTTTTTTGGTCTTTGCTATAAAAAAAACCGGGTCCAAAGCATAGGTTTTTATAATTGTATTGGATATTTCTTTTGTAGTTTTATCAATATATTCGGCGGTAAGTAAAACAATCTCAGGGTTAATATCAATATAGGTGATATTTTCTATGGAAGGATATTTCAGGATTTCTGAAATAGTACCTGTAATTCCCCCTCCTATCAGCAAAACATTTTTTGCATCTGGTTTTTGCAACAATGCGTAATGTACATCTTCTTCCCTTTGCACTACATTGCCATCAGAAAATAGTATAACACCATTTTCGTAATAATTTATTTGGCCGTTAGTTCTGGTTATGCTTAAATTTCCAAAAGGTGTTTCCTTGGTCATTAACAATTCCTGGCCATCAAAAAAATTTTCTTTTGCGATGCGCCCCGGATTGGTTTTATAAATAAGAAACATAAACCCAATTGCTGCAATAAGAAAAATGAAGCTACGTGCTTGCTTTCCCTGCCTGAAATCGGTAATTCCGAAATAAACAAAGTTGATTAATAGCAAATAAGTTAAACTCCTGAAATTGTCAACCTCCAGTATATAAATAAAATACAGGCTGATGACAATACCGCCTACAAGGCTGCCAAATGACTCAACAGCATAACAATTGTGTAATCTACCTGCACCCTTCCCCAAAGAATTGTTCAGAACGGTGAACAAAAAACCACCAGATACGCATATTGGTAATAAAACGAGAAAAGAATAAACAATAATCTCATAGAGGCTGGCCATACGGCCATATTCAAAAATGTCATTCCGAAAATACTCGATGCAGAATATTGCGATAATCGGATATACCGTGAGTAGAACAAGCACACCCCTGATAAGTTTTGGATAATCTGACCTGACATTAAAAAACCTCCCGGCCCACGAACCTATTGCCGTCAACAGCATCCAGATGGTAAATAACAAACCAATTACAAGTTCATTCCCGTTATAAAAAAGCAGGAATTCACGAATAAGAATGATCTGTGCGCCAATCAGTGTGAACCCGAGTAAAAAGACATCGGTATATAAAAAGAGCCTAATATTCTGTTGTTTACCTGACATTTGCTTGATAATAAGCGATAGATTATGTAACTTTGATACTTTGAAGTAAAGTTAACTAAATCATGCTCAAAACCAAAATATTTCTCTTTATTTTATTGATTGTTCCGGGCTTGTTTGTTAATTGTGATGGCCAACAGCTTAAAGACCGACCGGCTTATGCTGCTGGAAAATTTTACGAAAGCGATTCGACAAAACTCAGAGCAAATCTTAACTACCTGTTTAATAGCGCAGAGCAACTTGAAACAGCTAATATCCTGGCAATTATTTCTCCGCATGCCGGTTATGTTTATTCGGGGTCGGTTGCTGCAATTGCATTTAAACAGGTAGACCCTGACAAAAATTATAAAAATATTTTTGTGATTGGTTCCTCCCATACCATGCCCATTAATGGAGCTTCAATTTATGTGGCTGGTGATTATATCACTCCTTTGGGAAAAGTAAGTGTGAATAAAACTCTGGCCAGGAAACTGATCAATGAAAACAAATATTTTTCGTTTATTCGACAAGCGCATGTTAATGAACATATCCTTGAAAATCAATTACCATTTCTTCAATATCATTTAAAAAAAGATTTCCAGATTGTACCCATTTCAATCGGAACTGATGATGAAAACGTCCTGAAATCAATAGCAGAATCACTTAAACCATATCTGAACGATGAAAACCTGTTTGTGATCAGCGCTGATTTTTCTCACTATCCACGCTATCGCGATGCCCGGCACGCCGACAGCCTTACAGCAAAAGCCATCATCAGCAACAATGTTGAAACATTTGACCTCGCGCTCAATCAGAATGAGGTTTCAAATTATCCGGGACTTGTTACCAGTACCTGCGGAAGTACATCCATAAAAATGATGCTTTACATCACTGAACATGATACTGGATTGAAATACATACCACTATCTTATAAGAATTCAGGAGATGTGGCAATTGGCGATAAAAACAGGGTGGTTGGGTATTTTGCTCTTGCGCTCGTTAGTGAGGCAACTGACGAAAATGAATTTTTAACTGCCAAAGATAAATCAGATCTGCTGCGCATTGCCAGGCTAACCATTGATGAATACATCAATAAAGAAGAAGTCCCACAAATTGATCCAACGCAGTTTTCTGACAATTTACTGGTAAAAAGTGGTGCATTTGTAACATTGAATAAAAACCACCAGTTACGGGGATGTATCGGACGCTTTATTGCAGATGAACCGCTTTACAAAGTTGTTCAGAATATGGCCATATCAGCAGCAACACAGGATTACCGCTTCCAGGTTGTTCAGCCACCCGAGTTACAAATGCTAGAGATTGAGATTTCAGTTTTAACACCTTTAAAGAAGGTCAATTCGATTGATGAAATTGAATTAGGAAGGGACGGGATCTACATTGTGAAAGGATCAAGATCAGGTACTTTTTTACCGCAGGTAGCTACCGAAACCGGATGGACATTAGAAGAATTCCTGGGCCATTGTGCACGTGATAAAGCCGGTATTGGCTGGGAAGGTTGGAAGGATGCAGATATATATATTTACCAGGCGATTGTGTTTGGTGAATAACATCCTGCAATTTGCTGAAAATTAATATTTTTGAAGTTACCTTAGGGTCTTCACGCCTGATTGATGAGATGGCTGTTGGATATGGTTACCAAGAACCTGACTGGTATAACACTGGGATATTTAACTAATTACTGTTTATTGCTGCTAATGTATTCGGTTGGTGTCATTCCGTACTCGTTGGCAAAACATTTGCTAAAGTAAGAATGGTTATTAAACCCGTAATTATAGGCTGCCTCAGAAACTTTTGCTCCATCACTTCTTAAATATGAGGCGGCTTTTTTTAATCGTATAGTGCGAACAAATTCACTTGTCGATTGGTCGGTGAGGGCTTTTAGTTTCCGGTGCAACTGAACACGGCTCATGGCCATTTCCCGTCCAAACTTCTCTACACTAAATTCCGAATCGGATATGTATTCGTCAACAATGCCAAGGGCTTTTTGAATAAATTGCTGATCAACACCAAGCATTTCCTCCGACGCAAAATCAAATCCAGGATCAAATCTTCGCATAAAACTTTCCCTGAGTTTTTTACGTTGTTCAATCAGTTTTTTCACCCAAACCTGCAATTCCTGGACATTAAACGGTTTTGGCAAATAGACATCTGCACCGGTTTCAATTCCTTCAATTTTTTGTTCCATTGATGCACGCGCCGTTACAAGTACAACTGGAATATGGCTTGTGCGTTCATCGGTTTTTATTCTTGTGCACATTTCGTTGCCATCCATTTTAGGCATCATCACATCACTGATGATCAAATCCGGAACCTTTTCGATTGCCTGGTTTAAACCTTGCTCACCATCCTTAGCCTCCTCTATCATATATTGATTCTCATCGAAACAACTTCGTACGTATGATCGCATATCGGCATTGTCTTCAACAATAAGCAAAATCGGCAAACCTTTCTTTACTTCAGTTTGTTCTGCTTTCGCCGGTTGCTCCACAGTTTCTGTTAGGTTTGAATCCAAAGTATCTACCACCTGACTATCCTCTTCTTCTGGATTTATTTCTTCTGGCTTCAGGTGATCTTTTCCTTTAGGGATGGTAAATGTAAATAAAGAGCCTTCTCCCAATTTGCTTTTTACCCAAATTGTTCCATGATGAAGTTCAACCAGTTCTTTGGTTAATGCCAGGCCGATTCCTGTCCCCTCATACCCTCTTTTATCGGTATCGTTCACCTGGTAAAAGCGATCGAACACATTGGTAAGTTTATCTTCAGGAATTCCGATGCCAGTATCTGTAACACAAAACTGCACTTTATTCTCATTCTCACCAATACATGTTAAATCAACATTAACCTGTCCTCCTTTATCAGTAAACTTAAAGGCATTTGAAAGCAAATTATTCAATATTTTTTCAAGCTTTTCTTCATCGGCATAAACATAACAGTTATCATATTTTGAAGTAAAAACAAGCTTAATATTCTTTTCAATTACCATTGACTCAAAAGACTGAACGAGCCGGTTTACAAAATCAACGATCTCGATTTTTCTAGCATATAGCCTGATTTTACCAGATTCGAGTTTATACAGGTTGAGCAATTCATTGATCATTGAATATAAGCGGTTTGCATTGCGCTGTATAATACCCAACTCATTTTTTAAATCAATATCAGTTGTTTTGGAAATAATGTTTTCCAAAGGCCCCTTAATTAAGGTGAGCGGTGTACGGAATTCGTGGGAAACATTTGAGAAAAAGTGCTCTTTCGATCGTTCCGATTCTTCAGCCCTTTGCTTTTCATACTCAATTATTTTATTCTTTTCTTCGAGCCTTTTGTTGTTTCGGCGAACATACAACAAACGGCTAAACAATGCGCCGGCAAGAAACAGTATCGCGATCCCGGCAAACAAAATAGTCCTTTGCCTGTTTTTTTCTTTATTTAAGTTTTCCTGGTAAGCCAGTTTTGTATTTAAACGTTCCTCAACCATGGCAAGACTGTCAGCAAGATATTGTTTTTCAAACTCGTAATTCATCACCAGCCGGGTAACTTCACCCTTATTTTCGAGTTTGTCAAGCGAATCGCGTGAGGTGTAATATTCATCCTGAAATTTATAGGCTTTTTTGATGTTACCCAGTTCATGATAGGCATTCTTCAGACATTTACAACTGTTCACTATCTCTTCAAGATAATTAAATTCGCTGGCCTGTTCGTAGGCTTTTTTACACCATTGCTCGGCTTTCACAGGTTTATCCAGTTCAAGGTACAGGGAACCAATATCAATCAATGCAGCAATCATATGATTTTTGTCGCCCATTTCCTTCTTCATTTCCAGGTTTTTTTGAAAATAATCCATTGCCATAGTAAAATTACCCTGTAAAGAATATATGTTTCCCAAATTCCGGTACACATTACTTATCGTTGTTTTATCATCAATTTCAGTCCCCAATTTCAACGCGCTTACATAATAATCTACGGCTACATCCAACTCACCCATCTCTTTATATACAACACCAAGATTATTATAAACAGTGGAAAGTCCGCGGGTGTGATTCATTTCTTTAAACGAAGCTTCGCTACTGAGAAAATACGATAAGGCCCTGGTGAAATTCTTTTGACGCAGGTATATTAATCCAATATTTTGGTTTGCCGATGCTATACGATATGTTAAATTCAACTCTTCCGCAATCTTCAGGTTTTTATGAAAATAATCGATGGCCATCGGCAGGTTTTCCTGCGTTGAATAAATAACACCCATGTTGTTGTAAGAGATTGCCATCCCCTTCCGGTCGTTAAGTTCTTCTTTAATTGCCAGGCTATTAAGGTGTGCTTCAAGGGCACGGTCATAATTTCCAAGCGCTTTGTGGGTAACTCCTATGTTATTATAAATCTTCGACATTGCTAAGCTTGCATCCACCTGTTTTGCCCGTTGGAGCGCCTGGTTGTATAATTCAAGTGCCTTCTGAAAATCATCCTTAAAATATACCGACAAGCCCATTGTTTTTAAGGCAGTGGCTTGCATGACAAAGTCGTTTTTCTGAACCGCAAAATTGAGCAGGGTTTCAGCAAGCACATAGCCGGAATCGGGATTAATAAATAATGTTTTCCATGAAATATTTTTCATGGCTTCCATGCGGCTGGTATCGGGTTGTTGCTTGTTATTCCAAACGGTCCATAAACTGTCAATATCCTGTGCGCGAAGATGAAATGAAAAAGAAATAACCAGAATAAATACAAAATACCAGTTGCAGTTTTTACAAACGGGATTAAAAAACTTTCTCATTAACTATCCAGACTTAGGTTTTGTAAATGTAATATTTTACTCAAACCGGGTGTTTTAGAGATTATTAGGTGGTTATGAAGAGGACTCCGGTTAGACACACAAAGATACCAATAATGTTATTTGCTATGATCTTTATTAAATAATTTTAAGCGATATTCCAGTTCAGGGAATTGTTCACGCTTAACCAATGACACACACGCCCTGATGCCCTCTTTTCGCTCGCTACCGGTTATGAGCAATGAAATGGCGCTGATCCCATAATAAACCAGTTCGTTCAACAATTCCTCGGCATCCATTCCCGGATAAGAAAAAGTAAAATAAAAGCCATCAGCAATGGGATTGTCCTCATCTTTATCGTAAACAATTTTAAAACCGTTATCTATAAATAGTTTCTTCATAATTCTGGCCTTTTCACCATACTCCTTTACAACCTCTATAAAGTTGTATTCCCCTGAGTTAACTGCTTTAAGTATAGCTGTTAAGGCATATTGTGGTGTATGTGAAGTGCCTGAGCTAAGTGAGTAAAGCGTTCCGAAAATCATAGCTCTTCCAACACTATCAAACTGGTAATAACGCTTGAGGCCGGGAGCCCTGGTTTTAAAAACTTTATTAGAAATGATCATCATTCCAATACGCTGACCGGCATAACTGAACACCTTTGAACTGGAGATCAGCAACACATAATTGTCGGTATATTTTGCTACAGAAGGTTGATAAGGAGGTTCTCCAGGCTTCGAATAATCTTTCCTGAAATCCATGCCAAAATAGGCCAGGTCTTCAATAACGATCACATTGTATTTATTGGCCAGGTCACCAATAATTTTCAGCTCCCTGTCGGTGAAGCAAATCCAGGATGGGTTGTTCGGGTTGGAATATAAAATGGTTGACACCTTTCCTGTTTCCAGGTATGATTCCAGTTTTGCTTTCAACTTATCACCCCGGTAATTGTATACATCAAATGATTGATG
The DNA here is from genome assembly GCA_030596395.1 of Chlorobiota bacterium. Lineage (GTDB taxonomy): Bacteria > Bacteroidota > Bacteroidia > Bacteroidales > F082 > JAADID01. The sequence goes on from JAUVKF010000031.1 coordinate 36,856, forward strand.
ATCTTGTCCGAGGACCCTTATCTGTTGCTTGTGAACAGGAAAACCAGGATCTATAAAAAGTGTTCCTTCCCTTTCGGGATGCATACGGTTCAAGGTAAGAAATGCAGCAAAACTACCCTGCATGGAGCCCACCGTAGGTATACAACTATCACTATTAACATCAATATCAAGGAATAATTTTGCGAAACGGGATATTTCATTTTTTAAGTCATATGAGCCGAAGATATCCGGATAAATTGATGCCACTCCTTTATCGAGTGCTTTCTTTTCAGCATCAATACCAATCTGTACAGCAGGCAAACCGGGAACTCCCATTTCCATTCGGATGTACTTCTGTTCGGTAGCCTTTTCAATATCATCAATCAATTTTTTAATTTCCCTGATCGAAGCTTTTCCAACTGATTCGAGATTGCTTTCTTTAATTTTCTGGTTTACTGTATTAAAATCGACTGGTGTCTTTCTCATAGTTTATTAATTATTTAGTTTTGGTTTCATACTGATATTTTCTAACTTTTCATCGTATTTGCAACCGCCAGGATGGTTCCTAATGCAATACCCAAAAGTGCTGCAAACAATACCCTAAAATCGGGCGGCAATAAAAATGTAATGGTATGCGCGGGAATCCAAAAAAACGGAATGGTTTTTTTAAAAACAAAGTTCCATTGCACATCCCAGTTCAAATTTAAAAATATTTTACCAATCTGCATTGGTCTGAAGAAACCGGTTATGGTGCCACCATTTTCAAGAATATGTGTGTCGGTTATTTTATGAAAGGTCATCATTACAGGTGCATACACGATGTTCATGGCAAAGCTGGTTGAGAATGCTACCAAAACTTTCTTAAAATTCATCGGGCCGCTTAACGCAATGGAAGCATCGTGTACGCCAAGATACTCGAGTAAAACAGGTGTGCCTGATGAAAAAATAATGAAGGCCATATTAATCGTAACGCCAATAAAACCCCAGACAAGGATTC
>JAUVKF010000105.1 GCA_030596395.1 Chlorobiota bacterium
TTGCTGGTGAACTTCCAGCCCCGACATAAAACCGATGCGGTTGTAATCGTCCTGTGTGGCTTCCTTGCGGGTAACATAACCTGCTTTCCACCGGCTTTCGGCATAGTTATGCTTTGGGTCAAAAATCATATAATATCTCTTGCTGATCAGTAAAAATAAAGGCCAAATGTAGGAAAAATGAAAACCGTAAAGATTCTAAATAACAAAACAAAATTGTACACAATCAGTTATTGATGAATGAATCTTTAATGAGATGATTAACTTTGCATCCGATGTTTAACATGTCGAACCATTTCAAAATATTGTCGCTGCTGATTTTAATTTTTCTGGCAAGTAATTCTTCTTTACATGCTCAGAAAAAATCAAAAGTGTTTGTTGAACGGACCAAGGTGCAGCGATATACAGAAAGTCTGGGTATAGAACGTCTGTTGGGAGATGTGATCATCAGGCATGAAAAAACCAGGTTTTATTGCGACAGTGCTCACTTACATAATAAAAAGAACAACTTTGAAGCATTTGGCAATGTGCACATCGAAATTAACGACAGCGTAGATGTTTATGGTGACAGGCTAGTTTACGAAGGCAATAACAGGGTTGCAGAATTGTTCGGCAATGTGAAACTGATTGACAAAAAAACCGAATTAACCACCGAGCACCTTGTTTATAACCGGAATACCAAAACTGCATTTTACGATGATGGTGGGACAATTGTAAGTGAGGATAATACACTAATCAGTAAAAGGGGATATTACCATACCCAAAACAAAATATTTTATTTCCGACAGGATGTAGTTTTAACGAATCCTGATTCTGAAACCTATTCCGATACTTTGGTTTACAACACGATTAACGAAACTGCTTATTTTCAGGGACCAACCGTTATCAGAGGCAAGGAAAGCACGATTTACACAGAGGCAGGATGGTATGATACAAAAACTGATTTCTCAAAATTAACCAAACGGCCCACGATCAGCAGTTCGGAACAAACCATTTCTGCCGACAGCATATACTACAATAACAGCACCTATTTCGGCCAGTCGTTTGGCCATGTTGAAATTGTAGACACTTTACACCAGGTTATCATCAAAGGAAAGTTTGGTGAAATGTGGGATAAAAAAGGACTTTCTTACATCACCGACAGTGCAATGGCAATCACCTATGATGACAGCGATTCGATGTTCATTCATTCCGACACAATGTGGATGCATTTCGATAAAAACCGAAAGGCCAAAAAAATGCTTTCCTATTACAATGTCCGCTTTTTTCGCGACGATATGCAGGGCAGATGTGATTCGATGGCGTACGATATGCAGGATTCCACGATCCGGCTGTATGATAACCCCGTCATCTGGTCGGGTGTAAACCAGTTAACAGCAGATTCGATCAATATTGTTGTTTCTAAAAACCGGGTTGATTCGCTGGTGATGTTCAATACTTCTTTTATTGTCTCAAAAGATAGTACAAACTCATTCAACCAGATCAGGGGAAAAAATATGGTGGGTTATTTTAGAAATAATGAGTTGCATAAGATTACCGTTGATGGCAACGCCCAAACCGTTTATTACATACGCGAAGAGGATGGCTACCTGATCGGGATTAACCTTGCCGAGTCAAGCTCCATGATCATCCGGCTGAAAGATAATGATGTATATAATATCAATTATCAATCGAAACCTATCGAAATTATGTATCCCGAAAAAGATATCCCGAAAGACATGAAAAGATTAAAAGGGTTCAACTGGCAGGAAGTCCTGAGACCTAAAACTAAAGAGGATATCTTTAAGAAAGTTCAGGTGAGTGAAAAGGATAGTGAAGGTGGTGATTGATATAAATATGAAAGACAGAAGACCTGAGACAGAAGACCTAATACAGAAAAATCAAGAACCAAGATTCAAGAGCAAGAAAATTTTCACGAGTTCCATTTTCTCCCCCCTGAGGGAGACACAGAGGGGGTCAAGTCCGAAGAAAATTTAAAACAAAGAGAACTTCACATACCGTTTCGGGTTTTCTCGAATATCCTGCAACAGTTTATTCAACTCTTCGGCTGATTTTTCAATCTCAATATAAAGTGTATCGTTGTGCATTAACATTCCCAGAGATCCCTGTCCTTCATTAATTTGTGTTAAAATCATCTCCAATTCGGCAAGCGATCGGTTTGCTTTTTCGAATGTTCCGGTAATGTCAGTTTTAGCCAGTGTGTCGCTAAACGTTTCAAGGTTAGTGATTAATGAAGTAATGTTATCCCGGTTTTGCATTAAGGTATAGCTGATTGAATCAATATAGAGCAAGATGGAAGAAATGCGGATTGCTTCCTGTGTGACCAGTGTATCAATATTTGAGGTAGTACTCTCCAGGTTGCTGAATGTCTGACTAATATTATCAAAACTTTTCGTCAGGTTCTCACGGGCACTTTCGTCAAAAATAATTTGTATGGCAACAACCAGCGAATCAATAGACGACAATAAGTTTTCAGCTTTAATCTTGATGGGTTGGACCTGCGCATTTACTTCATCCCTTAACGAGGCTTCTGAGTTACTGGTCAGTGTGTCGCCATGTTCGGCCAGTTCAGTATCATCGCCCAACCGCAAATCAATGGATTTGGAGCCCATCAAATCAGAACTAAATATCATGGCAACCGAGTTTTTCGCAATCGGGAAATTCTTGTATAAAACCAATTCAACAACAATGTCTCCCGACATATCAGGAGCAAAAGTAATGTTGCTAACCTGGCCAATTCTCAAACCGTTGATCATAACAGGATTGGCAACAGTTAAGCCGCTAACATTCTCATATATAGCATAAAACTTCACCTCTTTTTTAAATACATTCTTTCCTTTCAAATAGTTGTAGCCCCAAAAAAACAGGAATACTGCAAGAATGAATGTAAGGCCTATCAGAATTGGTTTATAATGTTTCACTGTAATAGTTTAGGATATTATTTTAAACGAAAATCCAAGTAAATTGTTATCTCACAAAGGTAATAAAAGCTTAGCGCAAAGTATAAAATATCAGAAAAAGTAGATGCTACTTTCCGCTTTCAAGTTGCCGGGCACGCTCAAAGCTTATCCTTTCATCGCCTTCAAAAGCTCCTACAAAAGCATCACTGTAACCCAGGCTTTTTATCAGTGGTACCCGGACTTTGGCTTCATCTAATGTGTTAAACCGTCCTGATGTATATTTATACATCCCATTATGATAATATACTTCCAGGTCAGGAATACCTTTAAAACGCTTGTCGTGTAAAACCACCTGGCGTGGATTGGTATAGAACTGTACACGGTAATTTAATCCGGCAGAAGGTTTATGTTCAGGTGTGATGGTTTTTTGTTTCGGTTTTTCTATTTTTCTGACAACAGGTTTAGGCTGATTATTTTCCTTTTCATATTCCTTTTTATAATCCCTGAAAGCCCTGTAGATGGCAGAGGCCATATAAACCTGGCCATTTTCAGAGTTGAGGAATTTTTCTTCTTCTGCATTGCTGATGTATCCCAATTCAATCAGCACCCCGGGCATGGCGGTTCGCCAAAGAACAAGAAAACCGGCCTGGTAAACTCCCCTGTCCTTTCTCCCAACCCGGTCCTTAAACTGCTTTTGAATATTTTCGGCCAACACACTACTTTGTTCAAGGTTTTCATTCTGCAGCAAATTAAACTGGATATATGATTCAACCGAATTCGCATCAAATCCGGAATATTCATCATCAGCATTTTCCTCAAACAGGATTGCCGCATTCTCTTTCATAGCAACATTCAGATTCTGATCATTTTTATGCAGACCCATAATATAGGTCTCAGCACCAGACGCATTACCTGATTCTACTGCATTACAGTGAATGGAAAGAAAGAAGTCGGCATTGTTTTTATTGGCAATTTCAGCACGTTTATGAAGAGGGATAAAACGGTCTTCTTTTCGGGTATAGATCACTTTTACATCAGGAAGGTTTTTTTGGATGTAAGCACCTGTTTTGAGCGTTACTGCCAGTGCAATGTCTTTTTCTTTTGAACGCTTGCCAAGGGCTCCGGGATCTTTTCCCCCATGTCCTGCGTCAATCACGATGGTATTTATCTTGCTACCAGCCTGTGCGTTAGACAGGTTAATGCCACTGAAAGTAAGCAGTAAAACAAATAGGGTTTTCAGGAAATCTCTCATGCAAACTTTATCAAATTTTTGGAATTATATTTGCAATTCAAACGACTGTTCTCCGTTAGAATCAAAAGTAAAATAAAGGAATTTGCCTCAAGGTTTTTCAATCGGTAAGTTATTAACATGGATCTGGTTATTAATACTGGCTTTAAGTTTGAACGACCTTAAAGCAGATTCATTGTTCGTGTCTGCCAATTTTATGCCGGATTCTCTTGTCAATACTGACACCCCGATTACTCCTGATACCATAATTTCGGATACCACACTAAGTTCAAAAAAAGAAAACGATACTATTTCTTCTTCAAAAAAACAGCGTACTGTAATCGAAGCTCAGGTTTCGAGGAAGGCACGCGATTCCATTGTTCAGGATTTGGCCGCACGAAAGGTCTACCTTTATGGTGAGGCTGAGGTAATTTACCAGGATATTACTTTAAAAGCAGCTTTCATCGAAGTAGATTTTAACACAAACAACGTTTATGCAACGGGCATTGAGGATTCTATCGGCAAATTAATAGGTAATCCTGAATTCGCGCAGGGAGGACAAACCTTCAAGGCAAAAAAAATGTCGTACAATTTCGATAGCCAGAAAGGGATAATCCAGCAGGTTATTACCGAAGACAACCAGGGTTTTTTGCATGGCAAGAAGGTGAAAAAAATGGAGGACAATTCCATTAATGTTTTGCATGGATCCTACACTACGTGCAACCTTGAAGAAAATCCTCACTTTTCTTTTAAATTCAAAAAAGCGAGAGTTATTCCTGATAATAAAATTGTTACCGGGCCGGCTTATATGGAGATAGAAGGCGTTCCAACCGTACTGGCCTTACCCTTCGGAATATTTCCCAACAAAAGCGGACAAAAATCGGGAATAGTAATACCAACCTATGGCGAATCAAAAAACAGGGGATTCTTTCTCGAAAATGGAGGCTATTATTGGGCCATTAACGACTATATGGATTTCCAGATTCTGGGTGATATTTACAGCCGGGGAAGCTGGTCGCTTAAGCCACGATTCAGATATCGAAAAAGATATAAGTACAGTGGAAATTTTGAACTCGGTTACGGAGAAAATATTATTGGTGTGAAAGAAGCTCCTGATTATTCCAAAACTACTGATTTCAGGATACGGTGGACCCATAGCCAGGATCAGAAAGCCCGGCCGCGAAGTTCGTTCACCGCCAATGTAAACATAGTAACAAGTAATTATGTGAAGTACAATGTTGTGAATGTAGAAGATTATCTTTCGAATGAATTTCAATCCAGTGTTGCTTACCAGACGAGCTGGGCAGGCAAATATTTTTTAACTGCCAACACCAGTTTCAGGCAGAACACCAAAACACATCAGATTGATGTGAGCCTGCCCGAATTAACCTTTACAGTCAACCGTTTTTATCCTTTAAGAAAACAGGGCGGCAAAAAACGGTTTTATGAAGACCTGAGTGTTTCGTATTCTATGAATGCAAAAAATTCAATCAGCACACTTGATTCATTACTATTTGAGCCGGGTAATATAGAACAGAATTTACAAAATGGTGCAATCCATAAAATACCCATTAGCCTTCCAGCCAAAGTGTTTAAGCATTTTACGCTCAGCAATTCAATAAACATTACTGATCGTATGTATAGCCAGAGTGTTGACCAATACTATATTTACGATACCATTATTGATGGGAGTGATACCATCCTTCCCGGTTTGAAAACAGATACCACACAAGGCTTCAGGAACGCATTCGACTTTTCTTTCAGCAGCAACCTTACAACAAAAGTTTATGGTATGCTCCGCTTTAAAAAAGGGCCGATAAGGGCCATACGTCATGTTTTTACGCCCAGTATAGGGTTTTCATACAGGCCGGATTTCAGCAGCGATTTCTGGGGATATTACGGTACATATATCGATGCGGACAGCAATGAAGTGAAGTATTCAAAATTTAGCAACTCGCAATATAGTTCAGCGTATGGATCCCCACCCGGGCAAAGATCAGGTGCAATTACCTTCAATTTTGCAAATAACCTTGAAATTAAAGTTCCCTCAAAAAAGGATACCATTACCGGGATGAAGAAAATAGTACTGATTGAAAACCTCTCTATCTCAGGAAATTACGACCTGGCTAAAGATTCACTAAATATGTCATATATAAATGTATCGGGCCGTACAACTTTATGGAAGAATTTTTCTATTCAATATGCATCGAAATGGGATCCGTATGTATTAACCGATGAAGGTGTTCGAATTAACAAATGGGTATGGGATGAGTATAGAACACTTTTAAGATGGGTAAATACGTCCTGGAACTTAAGCCTTAATCTTAAGCTTGGAGATAAGAATTTCAAGAAAAAAGAAAAACCCAAAGAGGCTACTGAAAACGAGTGGGACGAAATCCAGGAAAACCTTGATGATTATGTTGACTGGGACATACCCTGGTCGTTGAACATCAACTACAACTTCCAGTACTTAACAAAAGAACGTTACATCAATAATAGCCGGACAATTGAAAGCAATATCGTCCAGACTCTCGGAGTAAGTGGTCAGATCAACATCACACCCAAATGGAAATTCTCGATGAGAACAGGATGGGATTTTACGAACAACCAGCTTTCGTATACCTCCATCAACATCTATCGCGACCTGCATTGCTGGGAAATGCGTTTCAACTGGGTTCCCATCGGCCCACGTCAAAGCTGGAATTTCTCTATTAACGTTAAGGCTTCAATATTGCAGGATTTGAAGTTGAACAGGAAGAAAGATTTCCGGGATATCTAAGTAAAAACCCAGTTCGGAGTTTTTCTTCATTTAGGTGTTATAAAAATTATTTTCATTATAACCGTCACACTGAAAAATAATTTTATATTTGAGCAACTTGCTATGGAATGGTTATCGGTTTAAAATGCTTAAACAAAATGGCGCCTTTTTCGAAGTTAGTCGTGTAAATGCTCGTACAACTTTTTCTGAACTGTTTTTTTATCTGGCATTTTAATTCGTTTTTTAAACTAACGTTTAAATGATTGATCGTTTTGCCTTATCCAATAAAATTATTGCCATCATTTCGGTGGTTTCTTCTATAAATTATAAATCAAATGTTAACTAAACACTGGCTTGTTATGAAAAAAAATTATGCTTTTGTAATTGCACTGAGTTTACTGATCATTTTACCAATTTCAATGCTCAATGCGCAAACCGAAACTTTAAAACCGGATAAGATCATTACTCC
>JAUVKF010000047.1 GCA_030596395.1 Chlorobiota bacterium
ACGGTCAAGCAAGAAGTTAAGGCTTGGCAGGATCATAGAAATAATAAAATTTCTGTCATCAACTGGAGATTTGAAACAAAAGATGCAAGGATAAAACTGAAGCGTCTTTATCCGTCAATTGAAGGTTGACTTGACACTAGAAACAGTTTTTAAGATCAAACCTTTGACAATATTAACCGGCACTAATAATTCCGGAAAAAGTTCATTATCAAAATTGCTACATCTAATAAGTGATAGTGCAAAACATTCTAATTTAGATAGACTCGAATTTAAAAAAGGGCATCACAATCTAGGATCTTTTGTATCATGTTTACCGCGTAATTCTCAAAAACAAAACATATATATCAATCTTTTACTTAATGATAGAGCACCTCATTTAGTTGACAGCATAGAACTGTTCCCAGGACATTTACAACTTGATTTATGCTTCAAGCAGCATCAGGGAGAAAGTGGCATTCAATACTTAACCAATGTATTTGGGTTTGACAGTAAATTTAAAGAAAGTATCCTTTTATATGCTATTCAACCTGCTTTAAATGAAGGAGAAGCATGGATTTTTATTAATATCAAATACTTCCTTTTTAAAATTTCCTCCACAATAAGCAGATTCAAAACTTATCCTAAATCAGAAAAAAGGATTTCATTAGAGACATTTTTTAATCACAAACCAAAATTAAGTGAAAAGCATAAAGGTACTTATATTGAGATAGATTATAATAATCCCAGAGTGGATTGGGAGCCTTTCCCTAAGGATTATGTAAATCTAAATACAAATATTATCAACATCGAAATAATTAATGAATTTTTAATTGATTATACAGATAAGGATAAATCTGAAATAGTTGAGATTTTAAATGAATTTGTCCTTGATTTTATTTCAAATATAGAATTTACTAATGAAGATTGGGAGTATATGAATTTAGATGTTGCATGGGATATCAAATATTGCGATGCTCAATCAAGTACACTGCTTTATTTTTACAAGCAGTTTGACCAAATCAATTATATATTTAACAAAAAAATTAAAGATATAGATTTTACAAATAAAATTCCAGATGCATTAAAACTACATCCACCAAACGCACCAAATCAAATTACTTATTTGACATTTAATTTGCAAAAACACATTGAATCCATAAATAAATTTGAACATCTCAGTTTAAATGAAATAATTAATCCGGAGTTTATTCATTTCTATTCAAACTTTTTACCAAAGAAATTAATTGGTAGGCATAAAGCTTTAATTAGTGCTATAGATTTTTCTTATCTCGAAGCAGTAAGGGCAAATGCCCAAATAATATATACTGACATTTCGCAAGGAACAATTATTAATGATTTATTATCTCAATTCTCAAATACTAAAATCGAAGAGTCTAAATTTAAATTTCTGAATAAATGGATTAAACGTTTTGAATTGGGGGACAAAATCGAATTTACCAGAATATCAAATATAGCTACAAAAGTTACCGTTATTAAAAAAGGCAAAGAATTTGACTTATCAGAGTTGGGATATGGTATGATTCAGTTTTTACCAATACTATTAACCATCATTTTAAAATTTACTTTAATTGATCATAACAATATTAAAAAGATAAAGTACCTTATTATAGAAGAACCTGAATCAAATCTGCATCCAAAATTACAATCATTATTGGCCGATTTTTTTCTTGATGCAAAAAAGACCTTTAACATTACTTTTATCATCGAAACCCACAGCGAATACCTAATTCGCAAACTTCAATACCTTACAGCGAAAAAGATATTGAAACCTGAAGATACAATCATATATTATTTCAATGATCCTGACAAAATACCAAAAGGTGAAAAGCAGGTAAAGGAAATGAGAATACGTGAAGACGGTATGATGGATGATGATTTTGGTGATGGCTTTTTTGATGAGTCCACAAGATTGACAATTGATTTGCTGAAACTTCAAAACAAAAACTAAAATGTTGAATACGGTTATAGATTATTCCATATTAGAGCATTTCACAAAAAGTCAACCCGCTCAAATACCCATCGGAAGAGAGGAAGATAATGAGTATTGGAATTCGTTTTGGAAGTTTTTAAAGCAAGGTTCTGATATCGTATTAACAAATTACGGAAACCAACAAAACATATTCCTTAATAAGTTAACAACTGGTAGAAAAGGAACCACAATTAAAACTGAAGACACGTTTAAAAAACCCCACAAATGCAAATTCCCAAAAGACCAAGATATTCAGACAGTATTCTTTATAAATGAGGAATCTGAATCAGACAAAGTTAAATACAGAAAAAATAACGGTTTTCTTTTTGGTTTTAGGGATGATTATCCAAAAGTATGGAAAGAATTGTCATTGTTTGGAAAACCTAAGGTTCTTCCAGTGAGAGAAACTGATGAAGTAGCCAACTTTCATTCCTGGAATCAACTTTCTGAGTATATCCTTCCTTTTTCTGATTTGATCATTGTTGACAATTATATGTTTGACGAAACAGTTTGGGACAACAATCTCTTCAAAATTATTGAGGAGTTTAGCAGATTAGCCAATGTTAGATTTAACTTATTATTAGTTTCATTTGCACACAGTAAGTACGTAAATGTGTACAGTGGCCTAGAACAAAAAATAAATGATAAACTAAAAGACATAGGTGTTTCATGTAATCTTTCTGTTGTGTTAACAAAGGAACGTTTAAAAGAACATGACAGGGGCATGTTTACAAATTACCTAAGAATTAAGTCAGGGGATTCATTAGTTTATTTCAATAAAAATGGTGGTTTTGAAACTAGTGGAACAGATATTGATTTCCATTCGCTCTCGGAAGAAGATAAGTTCAATGCGGCATATGCAGCCCTTGTAAATATCAAAAATATTATTGGAAAATTAAAAGAGACTTGTGAAAAAGACAAACGTTTGTTTGGTGATTTGGAGAACCGCTTAATCTGAGCCCATCCCCTCACCACAAAAACCCATACAACCAAAGGGGAATAACATTCACTGTGCCTTCCACGGTTTAAGCGTCGACGCTTAAACCAGATTTAGTTTCTAAAGTTCAATTACAGGAAACTCCATCTATAGGCTATAAAGAGTTTAATATTAAGTAAGTCAGGCCTTCCTTCCTCGCAATATCTCCCTCTTCCCCGGTGGCCCCGGCAACTTTTCGATTTGAAAACCTGCCGATTTTAAAGCCCTTTTAACAATTCCTTTTGTTGAGTAGGTGGTGAGCACCCCTCCCCTTTTCATTGATTTGGCAATTTCTCGAAAGACCTCCTCCGTCCACATCTCAGGCTGGGCATCCGGTGAAAAAGCATCGAAAAACACGAGGTCAAAAATGTTCATAGGTATACGCGATTCTTGCAATGAAATCAGGTTTTTTTGTAACGCAAAGTATTCTGACAATAACACTTTTTCCTCACCTGTTTGATGCATTTTTAGAAATACACTTTGGTCAATACTCAATAATTCAGGATAATTGAGTTTTTTGGCCTGCTCTATGGAAACAGGATACAATTCCACACTTTGGTAAAAAATGGGAGCTTTATTTTTTTCTGCCCATGCATAAGTCAGCAAAGCATTCAAACCGGTTCCAAAGCCAACTTCAAAAATATTGATCTGTGATTTAACGTCTTTAAATAAATCTAAACCGGATTGAATAAAAACATGTTCCGATTCCTGAATAGCCCCGTAAGTGGAATGATAATGCTCACCAATTGCTTTATTAAACAAGGTGTTGGATCCATCTTCGGTTATTATTATTTCGCGGTGGTTCATCACAGATTTCTCCGGAAATCTACCATATTAATACCCATATCTCAGCCTGATTGCTTTTACTTCTTCCTCAACGTAAATTGAATCAAGCAATTGTGCATCAGGATACTGATAAATATTTATTTTATCAGGCGAGGCAATAAATACATGCTTGAGTATAGGGTCGTATCTTAAATCTATAATTTCATCCTGATTTTCAAAAAATAGTGACATTGCCCCTCCATGGATTGTAATATGGTAAACTTTCTTGTCAACGCTAATTAAATAATACCAATCATCTACACGACAGCTGTGATTTATTTCTCCTTCATTTACTTGTGAATCATCCGCCAATATATTCTCAACAAAATAATAACGTGCAAGTATTCCTTTACCATCATGGTTTCCAATAACGTCAATTGCACCCTCTTCAACTGAAGGATAAAAGTCAACAACACTGATGCCGGTTTGATAAGATTGATACAGGCTTCCTGTTAACCTGTAAAATGAAACCCAGGCCCTGGAAGGAGAAGTTCTCTTTTTAAAATCACCGATGAAATAATTATCAGCAATGCCAACCTTCATCGGAACAGAATCGACCAGGATTTTTGTTCCTGTTTTTTGTATGCCCGTCAAATCAGAAAGTGCTGCGATGCGCTCATTCTCATACCCAACAAATAAGTAATTACCATCATGATACAGGTCGGTATAGTCCGGATAAGGCGCTTCCGGTTCCTGAGTCCATTTGAGTAACTGGTCTTCAAATTCATAGGCAGTAAGCTTACCGGGAATTGTGGTTGCTACAAACAACATATCATTTTTAATTGAAATTTCTGCATCCGTGAACTCACCATTTAAAACAGAAAAATCACTTTCATTAAAATCCGAATCAAAATACTTAATGCTTGTTTGATTAACTGACGGACGTGTAAACAGATAAAATCCTTTAAATATCATCGTCGCATTGTTCAATATCACTTCCCTGTATGTATGGGTAAGTTTTATTCCATCATCAACAGCAACGTGCAAATAATAAGGTCCGGATGTTTGCTGTGTAAGCACTTCCATTTTCAGGTTGTAGGCTATTTCAGCAGTTTTGCTATCGGGATAAAAAAACTTTGAACCGAACAATGGAACAAAATCTTTGTCGTCAATATTTATTCTTACGAATTTAATGTCTCGTTCACTCGTCACAGTTAGTTCTACAAGCATATATCCCGGCAGGCTGAATGCATCATTAACTTCCGGTGAAATAATAGTTACCATCGGTTTCACATATTCCTCCTTCTTGGTGCAATATTGAAAAAGGAGCAACATCAGCAACAGGAAAACGATTCTGTTAGGGAATCTCAAATTATTGTCTCTTTACTGCTCAAATTTAAGATTATTTTGTACTTTGTTGCGACTAACGTTAATCAAGGATTGAAAACGTATTTAAAACTGTCTTTTATTTATTATTCAGACTTTCAAAATGTTATGAAATATTTGTTATAAGCTAATAGTTATTAGTATCAATATTGCGGAATGTTAATCTCCGCATAACACATAACTTATAACCATTAACAGATATATATGCTGATTTCTATTCATTACATTCGCAGACAAATCTGTTTTAATCCCTGGTTCAATTAACAACAAATGCCATGCTAAAAGACCTTAATCTGGATGATGTATTGTTCCTCGACATCGAAACGGTTCCTGCTTATGCAGATTTTGACCAACAACCCGACCGTTTTAAAACATTGTGGGAAAAGAAAGCTGAATTACTCAGAAGAAATGAACCGGAAGCTACGCCCGACGAATTATACAAAAGGGCTGGAATATATGCCGAATTTGGTAAAATCGTTTGTATTTCGTGTGGTTTTACCAACGGTAACGAATTCAGGATTAAATCATATTATGGAGACAATGAAAAAATCCTCTTGCAGGAATTCGCCGATTTATTGAACAGGCATTATTCTACAAACCGCCATTTACTTTGCGCCCATAATGGTAAAGAATTTGACTTTCCTTATATCGCAAGGCGAATGCTGATTAATAGTCTCGAACTACCTGGTATTCTGAACCTTGCCGGTAAAAAACCCTGGGAAGTCAGGCACCTTGACACCATGGAATTGTGGAAATTTGGTGATTACAAACATTATACTTCTCTCGATTTGCTCGCTGCCATATTTGAGATACCTACACCCAAAGATGATATTGACGGTAGCATGGTTGGCCAGGTTTATTGGGAAGAAAAAGATTTGGACAGGATTGTCAAATACTGCCAGAAAGATGTACTAACCATTGCCCAGTTATTACAGCGCTATCTGGGATTGCCACTATTTAAAGATGAGAATGTTGCAATTGTTTAAAAGAGCCCTGAGACCTAAGAAGACCTTCCAGAGTTTGCAAAACCTGGAAGAGTCTTGAATAAAACCCGTAACCCACAACCCGTAACCCGCAACTCGCAACCCAATTATGGAAAAACACCTTTTATCAAAATCAACATTTATCCGGGGCAAACAATGCCTTAAATCGCTTTACCTCAATAAAAAAAGGCCATTTCTAAGGGATAAACTTAGTCCTGAACAATTGGCAAAATTCAGGCGAGGGCATCAGGTGGGTTCCCTTGCTCAAAAGCTTTTTCCGGGGGGTGTAGATTTCAGGCCAAGATCACCCGCGCTATACCAGAAAGCCGTATTGACAACTCAGGAGGCCATCAGAACCAATTCATACAACATAATGTATGAAGCCGGATTTCAATTTGATCGCTTGCTAATTTTATTGGATATCCTTGTAAAAGAAAATGGAAACTGGTTTGCCTACGAGGTAAAAAGTTCATACAAGATATCCGACACCTTCATTCTGGATGCGGCTTTTCAATATTATGTAATTTCCAACTCAGGATTAACGCTTAAAGATTTTATAATTGTTTATGCAAGCGACGAACTGGACTATAAGAAAATAGATGAATACGAAAATCTGGAACCACTTTTTATAAAAGAAAGTGTACTTGAAAAAATCCTCCCCTTGCAGGGTTTTATCCGTGAACAGGTTGAAAAAGAGAAAGAAACTTTGTTGTTAAAAAGTTCTCCAAAAATCGAAATGGGAGTCCACTGTCATATACCTTACCCATGTGATTTCATAGGTCATTGCACGAAATTGGCTGATAAAACCCGGTAGTTATTCCTCTTAAAATAATATCATTAAATTGCTGTCATGGATTGTGCTACATTTTTTGGGAATAAGGGTATAAGGGAAATAGGGTCAGTATACCTCTTAAAACCCTTATATCCTTTATACCCTTATACCCTTTTACTATACCATAACTTCCTCTTCAAACCTATCACCTTCGGGAACAGCATGTCGGAATTTTTTGATCCACCCATTGGCACCAAAAATAGTTTTCAACACCTCCAACCAAGCACTTCATTATTTGTATTTTTGGCCTCATGGATGATGCACCCTCTAAAAGCAAAAAAAAGTCGCCCCTTAAGCAACAAAACAACCTGAACCAGCAATTTATTGAACATGGAAAGGTACCACCGCAAGCGGTTGAACTTGAGGAAGCTGTACTGGGAGCAATGATGCTGGAAAAAGATGCTGTATCTGCTGTAATCGACATCCTCCAACCCAAGGTTTTTTATAAGGAAAGCCATCAAAAAATATATTCAGCAATTTATCGCCTGTTTGGCAAATCGGAGCCGGTTGATATTTTAACCGTAACGAATGAGTTGAAAAGCGCCGGTGAACTTGAAATGGTAGGCGGGCCTTATTTTATTACCATGCTCACCAGCAGGATTGCCTCAGCAGCCAATGTTGAATACCATGCGAGGATCATCCTTCAAAAGCATATCCAGCGTGAGCTGATCAATATTTCATCTGAGATAATAAAAGAAGCATTTGAAGACACAACGGATGTTTTTAATCTGCTTGACAAAGCCGAACAAAACCTTTTTTCCGTTTCGGAAACGAACCTGAGAAGGAATTATGAAGATATGCATTCGCTGATTAAACAGGCTATCGAAGATATTGAAGCGGCTAAAGATTCAGACTCCCATTTACGTGGCGTACCCTCAGGCTTTGTTGACCTCGACCGGATAACAACAGGCTGGCAAAAATCGGATTTGATCATACTTGCTTCAAGGCCATCCATGGGAAAAACTGCCCTGGCTCTAACAATGGCCAGGAACATCGCAGTTGATTTTGACAGGCCGGTTGCGATTTTTTCATTGGAGATGTCTTCGGTACAACTTGTAACCAGGCTTATCGCCAGTGAAACTGAATTAAAAGCTGAAAAACTGAAGACAGGCAACCTTGCTGATTATGAATGGGAACAATTACATACCAAAATACGGGGTTTGATTGATGCCAATATTTTTATTGACGACACTCCTGCCCTCACCATTTTTGAGTTGCGTGCAAAATGCCGAAGATTGAAGCAACAACATAACATTCAAATGGTTGTTGTGGATTACCTGCAATTGATGTCGGGAGGAGGTGATAATAGAGGGGGAAACCGCGAACAGGAGATCAGCCAGATTTCACGTTCGCTAAAAGCGTTAGCCAAAGAACTGGATGTTCCTGTTCTGGCTCTTTCACAGTTAAGCCGTGCGGTTGAAAACAGGCCCGGACAATCGAAAAGGCCAATCCTTTCCGACCTTCGTGAATCAGGTGCAATTGAGCAGGACGCCGACCTGGTGTTGTTCATTTACAGGCCCGAATATTACGGACTCCATGAAATGGAAGATGGCACTACAACACGGCGATTGGCCGAAATAATAATCGCCAAACACAGGAACGGACCAACCGGAGAAGTACGGCTTAAATTTATTGATTCCTTTGCCAAATTTGAAGATTATACCGAAAGCCGGGGTGCTGAGGCAAATGCACCTGACGTGAGGGAAGGATTTACTTTACAGTCCAAGTTGAATGACATGGACGATGATGAACCATTTTAAATCAATATATTAACATGAATAAATTCAAATTAGTTTCTATTTTATCTATGGTACTATTTGTACCTTTTTTTGTAGTACAATCATTTGCGCAAAAAAGTGTTGACTTAAAGTATGTATTAAACAAAGGCGATGTTTACAGCTATGTTATGGAAATTGACCAGGATATAGTTTTTGAAGCCAACGGACAGACCATGGCTTTGGATATGCTGATCATATTTGAGAATTCCACAAAAGTTGCAGGTGTAACACCCGATAGCATAAACCTTGAATCAACCATTGAAAGGGTAAAGATGATTCAGGGAATTTTTGGTATGCAGATTACATACGATTCCGATGATCCTGCCACTGAGCAAAATCCAATGGCTGCAAAAATTGCGGAATCAATGGGGATGATCATTGGCAAATCTTACACCCAGGTAATGGATGACAGAGGCGGTATAATCAGAATGGATATGGGCAATCTTTCTGATAATGACGATTTTGTGGATAATCTAAATTCCGGGACACAGTTTGCTATTTATCCTGATCATAAGATAAAAATTGGCGATAGCTGGGAAGAAGACATCTCTCCCGTAGAAGAAAGTGACATGAAAATTCATGCAAAATATACTTTGTTAAAACTAACCGGCAAACAGGCAACCATTCAATTTGATGGAACAATCAGCGCAAACACCATGCAGGATATGGATTTAAAACTTAACGGGACACAAACCGGAGAGATGATTGTTGATACAAAATCAGGTTGGTTAATCGAATCGAATGTTGACCAGGAAATTGAAATGGATTTAGAGCAAAACGGACAAAAATTCCCGGCAACGATCAGCGGAACAATCAAAACTACTTCGAATAAAAAATAATTTACACAATCTAAATACACAAAAATCGCAGGAATTTTTCGTTGAACAAGTTGGGATTGGGGTTTTCATTAACTGCGTAATATGTTGACTCAAATACATAACAATGACCAAACCAGTCGAATTGCTACAACCGACTTCCTCAACTGAACGCATCGTTTCATTAGACTTATTAAGGGGAATAGCTGTATTGGGTATTCTTATTATGAATATCCAGAGTTTTTCCATGATATCCGCAGCATATATTAATCCTACGGCATATGGAGACCTTACCGGCATTAACAGGTGGGTCTGGATTATCAGCCATATTCTTGCCGATAATAAGTTTATGTCAATCTTTTCGATGTTGTTCGGTGCAGGAATTATGATTTTTACTGAGCGTGCCATCGATAAAGGGAAAAAGGCGGGAGTGCTCTTTTACAGGCGAACATTCTGGCTCCTGGTATTTGGCCTGATGCATGCTTACCTTATCTGGTATGGTGATATACTTACAACATATGCCCTGTGTGGATTTCTTGTTTTTCTATTCAGGAAATTAAACCCGAAAAACTTACTCATCATTGCTGCGGCATTTTTCATTATCCCCATTGTCATGAGTTTAATGGCAGGAGTTAGTATGCCCGGCTGGTCGGCAGAACAGTACAGTGAATCTGTTGACGGATGGTTGCCACCGGCTGAAAAAGTACAGGAAGAGGTGTCAGTATACCAGGGAAGCTGGGTTGAGCAGATGCCTGCCAGAGTGGACATGGCCATCTTCCTGCAGACTTTCCTGTTTTTCTGGGCTAGTTTCTGGCGGGTTACTGCAATGATGTTGCTCGGCATGACCCTGTATAAACTCGGCGTTTTATCTGCAGCAAAGTCCAATGCTTTTTATTGGCGTATGGCATTAATAGGATTAAGCTCCGGTGTTTTGCTTTCCGGTTTTGGAGTATATCAAAACTTTGAGGCCAATTGGTTTTATGACTATTCAATGTTTTTTGGTAGCCTGTACAACGAAATTGGCAGCATGGCTATGGCTATGGGTTATATCGGAATTATCATGCTGATGTGCAAATCGTTAAGGTTTAACGGCTTTAAAAACCTGTTTACCAGTGTAGGCAAAATGGCTTTTACAAATTACATCCTTATGTCGGTGTTGGCCATGTTCATTTTTTATGGAAACGGACTCGGATTGTTTGGCATGGTCGAACGTTGGGAACAAGTTTTGTTCGTTATTGGAATATGGCTTATTATTTTGATAATATCTCCAATCTGGCTAAAGTATTTTTATTACGGGCCTTTGGAATGGCTTTGGCGGATATTAACTTACTGGCATGTTCAGCCATTCAAAAAAACCTAGTACCTTTGTCTGATAACTCTCAGCTATTACTTCATGACCAGATTAACTGCTATTATTTTACTTTTCTTTAATGGTATAAGCGCTGTTTTTGGTGGTGGAGCGCTAATGAACGACCCATCGGGAAGTGTTATCAAACTTCCAACAGAAATACTGAAAAACAGCCCGTTTTCTAATTTTTTTGTACCCGGATTAATATTGTTTGTTGTGCTGGGAATGGGTAGTTTATTTACAAGTATTCTGGTTATATTTAAAGTGAAAGGCTATCCTTTCTTAACCCTTTTTATGGGTTTTGCGCTTTCAATTTGGATTAGCGTACAAATGCTGATGATAAGGGATGTGCACTACATGCACATAATCTTCGGGTTGATTGGGATTACTCTCATAATCCTCGGGATTTTTTTAAGAAGAAAAGAGTATGGAATCCAGCCTTAACTCAACACTGTATTCACCAGTTCTGCGGCATCCTTTAACTGAATGGCTGAATGCACTTTCAGACCTGATTTGTCAATCACCAACTGGCGCATTCTGAAGCGCAGCATCAACTGGCGCAAGTCTGAAGCGCAGCCCAAAGCGTAGGGACTTGTGCCTGATACAAATCCCAATTTAAAAGTTATTATATTTGGACTATGAGCCGGAAATATAAATTTCATGATCCTGACGGAACTTATTTTGTAACTTTTGCTGTTATTAATTGGATAGATGTTTTTACAAGAGACGAGTACCGTAGTATTTTAATTGACAGTTTTAACTATTGCTCAAAAGAAAAAGGCCTTGTTATTCATGCCTGGGTAATAATGACCAATCATGTTCATATGATTATCTCCAGAAATGGTAACATAAAATTGGAGCATATCATGCGCGATATGAAAAAACATACCAGTGTCGAAATTATCCAATCAATAGAGAATAGCCCAACAGAAAGCAGAAAAGAATGGATGATCAAATTATTTTCCACGGCAGGCAAACAAAACCCCAATAACGTTAAATTCCAGTTTTGGCAGCAGGATAACCATCCGGTAGAATTAACAAGTAATAGTATGATGGATCAAAAACTTGATTATATTCATAATAACCCGGTTGAACATGGATTTGTAAAGAAACCAGAAGACTATCCCTGGAGTAGCATGTCAGATTATATCGGCGAGAAAGGAATCATTAACGTTGAATTGATTGAATAATGGCACAAGTCCCTACACTGAAAACCACGCTTCAGACTTGCGCCAGTTTCGGTGGGATTACTCTCATAATCCTCGGGATTTTTTTAAGAAGAAAAGAGTATGGAATCCAGCCTTAACTCAACACTGTATTCACCAGTTCTGCGGCATCCTTTAACTGAATGGCTGAATGCACTTTCAAGCCTGATTTGTCAATCAGTTCTTTTCCTTCTTCAGCATTGGTGCCTTGCAGGCGAACAATAATAGGCACATTAATATCACCGATATTATTATATGCATCAACAACACCCTGCGCTACCCGGTCGCAACGAACAATGCCGCCAAAAATATTAACAAGAATAGCTTCTACATTGGGATCTTTTAAAATAATACGGAAAGCCTCCTCTACCCTTTTGGCGTCGGCAGTTCCTCCAACATCAAGGAAGTTGGCCGGGTTTCCACCCGACATTTTAATCATATCCATGGTAGCCATTGCAAGTCCGGCCCCATTTACCATACAACCCACATTTCCGCTCAGTTTTACATAGCTCAGGTCGAACCTGCCGGCTTCTACTTCCAGGGGGTCTTCTTCATCCAGGTCGCGCATGGCAGCAATATCTTTATGGCGGTACAAAGCATTGTTATCGATCGTTACTTTCGCATCAGCCGCATATACCCTGCCATCAGCAGCTTTTATTACGGGGTTTATCTCAAACAGGCTGGCATCGGCTCCAACATAGGCCTTGTAAAGTGCTGAAACAAATTTCACCATTTCTTTAAACGAAGTGCCGCTTAAACCGAGGTTGAAAGCGATACGCCTTGCCTGGAATCCTTGCAAACCTGTCGCAGGATCAATTAACTCTGTGAATATTTCTTCCGGGGTTTCTTCGGCTACCTGCTCAATATTCATTCCGCCGCGTGGCGAATACATCACCATATTTTTGCCTTCATCCCTGTTCAGCAAAATACTCATATAATATTCCTCAACTTCCTCAGGACCCGGATAATATATGTTTTGTTCAACCAAAATCCTGCGTACCAGCTTTCCTTCCTTCGAGGTTTGAGGAGTAACCAGCATCATACCAATAATGTTATCAGCGAATTGCCTTACTTCATCAAGTGATTTGGCAATTTTTACTCCGCCACCTTTTCCGCGCCCGCCGGCATGGATTTGTGCTTTTACAGCCCATTTATCAGAGCCTGTTTTTTTCTGGATTTCTTTTGCGGCTTCAAAAGCTGACTCAGGTGATGTGGCTACAATTCCAAATGGAACAGATACGCCATAACCCTGCAAGATTGATTTACCCTGGTATTCGTGTAAATTCATTAAATAAAAGATTTGGTGAAAATTTCAGGCCTCAAAAATAGAACTTTCTATATATTTTAGCCTATTGTTCATCAGGAAATTTTGGGGGTTTGGAAAAATCAGGATTCGTAAGAAAATCTTCATCATGTAACGACCTGATAAAACTCAGCAAATCCTCTTTTTCAGCAGGCAATAACTGTACGCCTCCCCTGTTTACATGATGCATCAACGGGCTGATAGAAGGTGACCATTTTACATCATGTGAATAAAATTCGATTACATCCTCAAGCGTTTCAAACCTGCCATCGTGCATATATGGCCCCTGCACTTCAATATTCCTTAAGGTTGTTGCTTTATAAGCACCATGATCCATGGGGTCACCGGTGATCATAAAACGATCAAGAGGGTCGGTAAAAACCGTATCCTTTCCATGGTTATAATATAAGTGTGTAGTGAACAATGGATTTCCAAAACCGCCATGACAGTGGAAGCAATCAGCGCCTTCTTCGGTTGTAAATAACACAAAACCACTTAATTCCGACTGAGTAAGTTGCAATTCCCCTCTCATATATTTATCGAAGCGGGAATTAGCTGTAATAAAAGTTCGAATAAACTGGGCGATGGCTTTTCCAATATTTTTAAAAGTAACGGTCTCACTCCCAAACGCTTTGTTGAACAATTCAGGATAACCCGGTATATTTTGTATCACTTCTTTTGCACGATTGGTATCGCTGTTCATTTCATGTTCGGCAATAACACCCATCCAAACAAGGTCTTCAATATTTCTGTATTGTGGTAATGGGTTATCAGGGTAAATCTTACCATTCCATAAATAGCCTGAACTATTCCAAACCAGGTTAATCAGAGGTAACATAACATGATGAGTTGGCTTACCTGTTATGCCATGTGTAAATCCTCCAATGTATTCGGGATGGTCAATTCCACATTCGAAGGAATTTGCCTGAAGATGACAGGTTGCACAACTCATAAGTGAATCGGGGTGTGTCCTTCCCGACATTCTTCCGTCGTAAAATAAATACCTTCCCAACTCAACCCCCTCAACGGTCATCGGGTTGTCTTCAGGGATATTTAATTTCGTAGGAAATCCAAAAGGAATTTCAAGCTGATAAGGAGTTGGCGTATAAGGTTCTTCCTGAGGCGGTTTGTTGCATGCAGATTGAAATAACAGAATAAAAAATAATATTACGAAGACACTTTCAAAAGCAGGAAATACCGTTTTATTAAACGACAGCCTGATTCTTTTAATTTCAAATATATGATTAAAAACCTTCATTAACTTGGTTTACTTTTCTATACTAAATACATCCCACCCATTATCACAAGCAACTTTCATAGCTTCCTGTGTCTGCATAATATCGCCACCCCATTGGTTATGATCATAAACCGTTGGTGATTGAAACCAATCTTCCACATTCAAAACGATGGTAAAATCCAATGTTTGCCCCGACTTCATTTCGAATGATGAGTTTGGTAATTCTACTTCAAAATAATTCTGAATAAACCCGGTAATCGAATCGGGAAACGAATGGTAAATCTGTCCGATGCCCAAATGAAAATCAAAGGGAGAAACCTGATTTAATGTATCAAGCCATTTTCCGTTTAATTTCATATAATGATATCCTCCACCCAGGTATTCGGGCCAGAACATAAATGATTCAGGTGGATTGACAAACATCAGCGTTTGGTTCTTCTGCTCATTTATCCCAAATGTGAATGTTATTTTGTTGTAATTGCCTACAGGAATTTCATCTTTAAAAGCATAAATCTGTGTGTTTTCTAAATCGGTATCCACATAGTGAATATCTTCCCACGCATCAAGCATTAATTCACCACCATCATTTTTATGCAGAATAACATCAGATATGAAATACTGAATTTCGTTGACGAGATAATTGTTCCCGGCCTTGTTTATATATTGCATATCATCAAATACGATAGCCTGGCCATCAATCCTGTGAGCAAATGAAAAACGCAGCTTTCCAAATTCATCCTCTACAGGATCAGGGTTGGTTTCACATGATGATATTAAAAACACACCGGCCAAAACAGCAAGCAGAGTTAGTACTTTTATTCTATTCCAATCGTTAATTTTCATTTTCAAATAATCTGTTTTTCTTTACCATAGTCAAACGATCAAGCACAAAAAATATTGGGTGATCATTTATAAGGAACTACCCCGCTTACAGTCAGGAATTTAAGTGTATCGCCCTCGTTTGAAGCTTGTTTATATATTTTTCCGTCAACTTTTATCATGATATTCAATGCCGAATTAATGTCGAAATACCTACCTGAAACATAAACAATATCGCCTTCATCTGCAAAATAGCTGAAACGCCAAACATCCTGAGCGCTTTGCGGATTAATCTGGCTGTTCTTGAGGTCTCCTTCAGGGGTCAGATAATACAAATTGTATTCCGAAATCGCAGAAGTTGCTTCATATGTTACTTTAACCTCCGTTATTTTGGAACATCCTGATGCGACAATTGCTATCGCTATTATTAATATGATTAGGTTTTTCATGTACATATGCGCTAAAGTTTAAAAATCAGGTTTGCATAAAACACACGTCCTACTTCATAAAGTGGCGCATTGGATCCGATAATCCTCCTGTTTAAATGTTCATAATATGCCACATTTGTAAGATTGGATACACCAGCATATACCGTCAGCATTTTATTGAACTCATATTTGATATCAAGACCCAGTGTTATAAAACCGGATGTGCTTAGTTCTCCATATGATTCTGAGACTCTGTTTTGGGCAGCAGCATAACGTAGCCTGAGAGTTGGAACTAATTTTTGCTTAAAGAATTTATAACTACCATTCAGGTTTATTTCAAAAGGCGGTATCTCCGGCAGAGGATCATTTTTAATGACCTCTTCATCTACAACCTGCCCATTGTCGTAAACATATTTGATTGCCTCAGGGTTCCAACCGGTTGTATATGCTGCGCTTAATCCGGCTGACCACGAATAGTTCGAAGGTGTTATGTAGCTGAATTCAAATCCAGTAAGGGATGCTTTCTCAATATTGATGAATCTTTTTACGCCCAATACTCCTTTTGTCTGCGGTTTTACTTCAGACGGCGGAACAACTTCTGTACTGATATAATTCGTTACATATGAATAGAAACCTGATAGTTCGATATTACCGAATTTTTGGTGATTAAACCTGTAGCCCAAATCGAGTTCATTGTTAACTTCGGGTTTAAGCTGCGGATTTCCAAGGTAATCATATTGATCGTAACCAACCGGTAAAAGAATGATGAACCTTTCGGTCACGTCAGGGCTTCTTGTCCCTCTTCCCAGCGCGACCATAAGGTCACTATGCTCAGCTACATGCCATGTTATGCCACCACTGATACTGAAATTTGCGTATTGGCTTTTGGTATCTTCATTCTGATAAACAACATCACCATTCATCGCTTTCCGTGTCAATGGGTCGGAGTTGGCATTGTTTATATCAAACCTGGCTGAAACAATCCAATTAATTTCTTGACCGGTAAGCTGGTATTCCGCAAATACGCCCAAATTTTGGATTGATGCTATATTCCACAGATCCTCCACTTTAGATGGTAACATAGGCTGCATAATCAGGTGTTTCAGACGCATTCCATCTTTAAAAATGTTTTCGTAATCGGCCCCGGCTTCCATTTTTGCTTTCCCAATGTTAAAATTCACGCCTAACTTGCCTCCCATATTCCTTGCATGTATTGTTGAAACAGCAACTACCGTATCTGAAAATGGCCTGTTTTTGTTGTCCATTTCATGATTTACATCCGACAGGTAGGCTTTAAACCTGATAAAATTGATGGATCTCCCCAAGTCAACTGCCATATAGTTCAAACTAAAAAGTTTGGTGTCATCTTTCCTCTCATCCATTGGCAAAGCAGGGAAGTCAACGTTAAAACCTTTCATGATAT
Organism: Chlorobiota bacterium; assembly: GCA_030596395.1. GTDB lineage: Bacteria > Bacteroidota > Bacteroidia > Bacteroidales > F082 > JAADID01. Next base: position 17,268 of record JAUVKF010000047.1, read on the forward strand.
CAGCATCGGCATAAATCGTATGTTTTTTGGCCACTCTAAAACCCAGCATTGCCGAATAAGATTGATGTTCGAGAGAAGCCGGAACGACTTCATTATTTCCGGCCTTGTAATCACCATATTTTTTCCAGCTACCGGTAACATTGTAGTTCATAAAGCGGTTTCCTCCATTAACACCTACTTTGGTTTTAAATCCTGCATGGTTTGTCTGTCCGCCAATTAACGCTTTTACATGGGTTTGATATTGATCATAAAAAAGAGGACGATAAGTAGTCAGGTCAATCATTCCACCAAAATTAACACCGTACTTCAGCGCAAAAGGGCCTTTAACAATATTGATGTCTTTCAGATCGCTTAAATCAACATGCGCTGTTGCCGGATCCATGCGGTTCGGACAACCTCCTTCAATACGGGTTCCGCCATTAACCTGCACATTCAACTGCGAATACTTAAATCCACGTATAACCGGATCAATGCCCATTGCCCCTTTTCGAATGCCGTTTACATTGGGAATGCCACGCAAAAATGCACCAACATCCTGAAGGTTTGATTGTTCTATCATTGTAATATCAATATGTTCAGTTCGATATGGTTTATCAGTAACTGAAATACCCATAATTTCAACTTCGTGAAGTTCTTCCGGGTTTTCCTGCATTCGGATAGTGATTCCTGTTCTTGAATTGCTTGTAGTTAAATCTTTTTCGACTGTTTTATAAGCAATATGGCTAAAGGTTAATATTATCTGCTCAGGATGATCCAACTTAATTATAAAATTGCCATTCAAATCGGTAGTAACTCCAAGTTTGCTAAATGTATCTTGCACTTCTACATTATGGATGGGCTCATTGGTAGCTTCATCGATTACCTTACCAGAAATGCTTACTGACTGTGCGGAGGAGTGGGCAGTAAAGATCAATAAAATAAGGCAAAGGAATACGATTCTTTTCATCTGAACAACGATTACTTTACTAACAAAACTATAAATTGTTTTATGACAAATATCATACCTAAACACTTAGAAACCTATCTAAATAGCATATAAATAATAAAGGTTAGAATATAGAATTGGTTATTTTCGCAGGCTATCTGAAAGGAGGAGAAATGAAATTTAAAGTTGGTGATAAAGTTAAATTCTTGAATGAGAATGGAGGTGGAAAAGTGGTTTCCATCGTTGACAGCAGACTGGTTAAAGTAGAAACCGATGATGGCTTTGAAATGCCTGTCCTTACTACAGAATTGATTAAGGATTTCAGGGCAGAGCAATCAACTGAACCTCAACAAACCCAGGTATTTTCTGTCCAACCCGGGCAGGTGAGTCAAAAGGATGAAGAAGATGAAGCAGACCGAATATCTTTAATTAACCCCTGGGGCAACATCAAAGAAGAAAAGGGAATCTACATTGCTTTTGTGCCGCACGAACAACAATGGGTTTTAACAGGCGAGCTGGATGTTTTGCTTATCAATCATACCGACTACGATATTCTGTTTAACCTGTATTTTAAACAGGCCGATTTATTGCAAGGAATTGATTATGGTTCTGTCACTGCAAAATCCAAGTGCCTGATCGACACCATTGCAAGAGATAATATTGAGGATTGGTGTTATGGTATTGTTCAGGTGATGTTTCACCAGGAAAATCCAGCGCATGTCTATTTGCCTGTTCATTCACTGATCAACCTGAAGCCAGGCCGTTTCTTTAAAGAAGGTAGTTACCAATCAAATACATTATTGCAGGATAAAGCATTGATCCTATCGGTTGCGCCTGAAAGTACATTTGAAAAAGCATCGGGAAGTGAGCAGGAGCAAAAATTCGGTATATCCACTCAAACCAGGTTAGCCGAACCACCCAAAGAAAAACCTTTGATAGATAAGCACAAAACAGCGCTTTTTGAAGCAGTTGTTGATCTGCATATTGGTGAATTGGTAGATAATATTGCAGGCTTATCGAACCATGATATGTTCAATATTCAGATGGAGTATTTTAATAAAACCCTTGAAAGTGCTATCAATAACGATTACCGCAAAATCACCTTCATTCATGGTGTTGGCAACGGTGTGTTAAAAAATGCAATAATTGCAGCGCTTGAAGATTATGAAGGATTAGAAAACAAAATGGCTTCAATCATCAAGTTTGGTGTTGGGGGTGTTGATGTCTTGATAAAGAGTAAAGAGTGAGGGCGGGTTGCTGGTAAATGGTTAATAGTGATTGGTGATTGGCGGCTGGTTACTCGCAATTGGTTACTTAAGACTGGTAAATAAATAAAAATGCAAAATGAGTTATAAGAAATTAGAGATTTGGGCACTTGCCCGAGAACTTGTAATTGATATACATAAAATGTCATCAAACGACCTTCCAAAGTTTGAAATGTATGAGGAGGGAAGTCAGATATTGAGGTCGATAAAATCAGTGAAATCAAATATTGTGGAAGGATATGGAAGAAGAAGGTATCAAAAGGAATATATTCGATTTATAACTTATTCGCTTGCTTCAAACGATGAGACTACCGACCATTTGGAAAATCTTTTTGAAACTCAATCTCTCCAGAAAAAAGATATGTATGATGATTTGCACAAAAGGTTAGAATTGCTTGGCAAAAAACTGAACTTATTTCTACAAGCCCTCGAACGAAAACGTGTTTAACAAAATAATCAACCAGATACCAGTCACCAGTAGCGAGCAACCAGAATCCGGTATAATTAATTATGGCAACGTCATAGCAGTTGGTAGTGATAATAAAGTGAGATTATAAAAAATATTGTATAAATATTAATTTTAATTTATGTATATAAGATTATACGTATTCAATATCATCAAATAAACTTGGCTGATAAGACTGTCCCATTAACCTTTTATAATTATTTTCAAAAGTTCTTTTTCCTGAAGAAGTTTTTAATACTCCAACAACTTGCCAAATTTGTGATTTTATAGCCGGTAAACCAATATCTTCACTTGTTATTGAATGATGCCTGTGTTTTCTATAACCTCTTTCAGTTGTAGGATTTCTTTCATCAAGTTGTTTTAATATAATACCCTTTTCAATTGGATCATAAATATATTTTCTAATAAATTTTGCGTAGTATTGAGGTCTATTCCTGGATGTTGTTTTTTCATTTCCATAAATTCTATCCATTTGATAAAATAATTCATCTGGAAATTCTTTTGCCCATTTTCTTACTTCTTCCGAGAAATAACTTTCAATTAAAATTCTAAATGCCTCGGGGTGTTTAAATTTCTCAAATCCAAGTTGTTCATATATTAATGCTCTAATACCAACTTTAGCAAATGATCGCAAAAGAATTTCACAAGTTTGTGCAATAGGCTGTTGACTTAGTGTTAATACACCTGCTTCTCTTGCTTCTAAATAAACATTACAAACAGAGGCAAGTATTTCTGCGGGATAACCAGAGATCAGCCTTGCCCCATCATAAAATTCAATTCCTTTTAATTGTTTTTCAAATTCAGGTCTTATGAACTTTTGAAGATTAACAGCACCTATAAATGTAGGTTTATCTGTTCTACTTGAACCTTTCCATTGTCTCCCAATCGCATTCATCATTTTGCCTTTATTTAAAACAGGCGTCCCATCTTCAAGGATATAACAATCTAATTCGATATCCATTATTTTTAATGGACCTTTACCCCATACTTTTAATGTTTTTTTAGCCATAATGTATTGATTATAACATAAATAATGATTGGACCTTACATAATATTTACTGCCTTCTTTACAGTTAAACTAAATATGTCTTTATTTTTTCTGTTGTTATATCTAAAACAAAATTCATTAATGTATTTATTCAAATATTTAGGACTAACATAATGATATTGTCCAATAATCCCACGTTTTAATAATGACCAGAACCCCTCTAAGGTATTTGTATGTACTGCACCATTAACATATTCACCCATAGAATGTTTAACTATTTCATGTCCAAAAAGCAAAGAAAGACCTTTATATGATTTCCATTCATCGGTCATTATTGTTGATCCCCTTTTTACATTCTGATTAATGAAAGATTTAAGTGTTTTATTGGAAACATCCTTTGCCTTTTTTGCCTTCACATTACCACCTCTTTCTAAAATTCCGATTACAGGAGTTTTGTCTTCACCTCCACGACCTTGTCCACCTTTGGTTTTCTTATCTGAATGACGATTTTTGTTTTTACCACCAATATAAGTTTCATCAGCCTCTATTATTCCTTTTAATAATTCATTATTTTCAATCATTATTTTTCTTATTCTCATCATCATAAACCAAGCAGTATCTTTTGTCACCTCAATATCACGAGCTAACTGCCTTGCAGATATTCCCTTTTTTGCATTTAGCATCAATGATATAGCCAAAAACCATTTTTGAAAATCTAATTTTGTGTTTTCAAAGATAGTTCCCACCATAACACTAAAAGAAGTATTACAATTATTACAATGATATCTATTTTCTTTCGGCATTGATGTTTGATTTGTGGATTTACAATAAGGACATTTTGGTTTATCATTCCATCTTACTTTTTCCAAATGATTAATACAATCTTGTTGTTTTGGAAAGGTTCTGTATATTTGTATTATGTTCATGGCTTATATATGTTTACTACCAATTGATATGACAAATATACAAAATAAAAACTCACTTATCAAAGAAAAGCTACAAAGTTATTAACAATATCACTACCAACTGCTATGACATTGCCTTAATTATTAACAAGAACGATTTTTAAAATTTTATCTATAAATGAAACGAATCTCAAATATATTTTTCTCGATGGAGACTATGGGTTTCCTGATTTTGGTTTTTGCCGGTGCGATCGGTAGTGCGACTTTTATCGAAAACGATTTTGGCGTATCTGCCTCTAAAGCGCTAGTATATAATCACACCTGGTTTAATATCCTGCTGGTCTGGCTTGGGGCAAACCTGGTTGTCAATATTTTCAGATATCGCATGTACAGATGGCAAAAAATTACAATGTTTCTTTTTCATCTGGCTTTTTTGGTCATCCTGATTGGTGCCGGGATTACACGGTTTATAAGCTATGAAGGCTCCATGCACATCAGGGAAGGTAAAACTTCAAACACTATTGTTTCTGATGAAACTTTTGTTCGTGTTTGGCTGGATGACAATACAACCCAATCGTATGATGAAGAAAAAGTGTTGCTTTCGGTGCTAAATCCAAAAGCCTATTCTTCCGGTGCAACAATCGGAGGTAAGAAATTCAGATTCAAAACTGTAAAATATGTACCCAATGCCCAGGAAATAATCACGGAAATTAATACTGAAGGCAAACCTTATCTTGTTTTTGTGGCTTCTAGTGGAATGGGAAGACATACTTATTATCTGGAATACGGGAAAACGCATCATGTGGGTGAATCATTGGTAAATTTTAGTGACAATTTTGTTCCTGATATATTGAATATCAGAATTGAAAATGACAAGCTACTGATCAAGGCTGTTGACACGCTACAATCAATGGCTATGACAGGTGGAGCAACAGAAACATTTTTACCCGGCGAATGGCATCCTTTTGAACAAAGAAAACTTTATCAGGCTGCAAATATGAGCATTGTACTTACAGATTTTTATAAAAACGGCGGCGTTGATTACAGGACTTATAGCGGTAATGACTTCAATTTTATGGATGCTTTGATTATAAATGCAAATAGTGGCGATCAGAGCACCAATATTGTTCTCAGAGGCGGAAAAGGATATGATGGAAAAATGAGTGCATTTACCTTGAATGGTGTTGATGTACAAATGAAATATGGGTCAAAAATTATTGAGTTACCGTTTTCGCTGGAATTGGTTGATTTTCAGCTTGAACGCTATCCGGGTTCAATGAGTCCATCATCTTACGCCAGTGAGGTTATCCTGATAGACAATAGCGAAAGCCTTCGCGAACCCCATCGCATTTTTATGAATAACGTTTTAAACTACGGAGGTTATCGCTTTTTCCAGTCTTCATACGATACGGATGAATTGGGTACAATCCTCTCAGTTAATCACGATTACTGGGGAACGCTGTTTACCTATATCGGTTATTTTTTAATGACTTTAGGCATGTTCCTTACTCCATTTAATAAGTCTTCACGATTTGCACTATTGGGCAGATTATTAAAGAAAAGTGTACCGAAAAAAGGTATAGCAAAGATCATCATATTATTATTTATGCTGAGCACAACCTTAGCGTTCGGGCAACATAACAGCACTGGCACTGATGAGATACCAGAGGTAGATAAAGCACAGTCAGAACAATTCAGCAAATTGCTGATTCAGTCGCACGACGGCAGGTTAAAACCGATAAATACTTTTTCGAGCGAGATGCTGAGAAAAATTTCCAGAAAAAACAGTTTTAATGGAATGAACCCTGACCAGGTTCTGCTTGGCATGCTAAGTCAGCCAATGGTATGGCAACAGTTCAAAATGATCAAGGTAACCGATAAAGAACTTAAACAAATCATTGGCATTGATGGTAAGCATGCTTCTTACTTTGATTTCATTGATATGTCGAGCGGAACTTATAAATTGAGCAAGTATGTTTCGGCAGCTTATGCCAAAAAACCGGCTCAACGAAATATGTTTGATAAAGATGTGATGAAAGTGGATGAGCGATTGAACATATGTTATATGATCTATACCGGAGACTTATTGAAAATCCTTCCTGATCCAACTAACGCTCACAAAAGCTGGTACTCCCCAACCGATGATATAAAAGGTTTGAGCACCGAAGATTCAATTTTTATTAAAACCATAATACCTGCTTATCTGAATGCTATTGCACACACTGATTTCCAGACTGCAAATGAATTGGTTGACGGTATTGACAAGTTTCAAAGAAAATTCGGTGCTGAAATATTGCCGGCTGATCGAAAGAGAAACTTTGAGATCTCATACAACAAGATGAACATTTTTAACAACCTGAGTCGCCTTTACGGTCTAATAGGATTTATCATGTTGATTATGGCTTTCATCGAGATTTTTAGTAAACGCAAAGCCATAAAGTATATCATAAAGGGCTTGTCGGTTCTGGTCATTATTGGGTTTTTATTACAAACAATCGGGCTGGTTATCCGCTGGTACATTTCGGGTCATGCACCCTGGAGTAATGGTTATGAATCATTAATATACATTGGTTGGGTAACCATGCTCGCCGGTTTAATCTTTTCCCGTAAATCGAATTTAACCCTGGCAGCAACAACAGTTTTAACTTCTATTATTCTGATGGTTGCTCATCTCAGTTGGATGGATCCGGAGATCACCAATCTTGTGCCTGTTCTTAAATCATACTGGTTAACCATTCATGTGTCTATTATCACGGCCAGTTATGGCTTCCTTGCACTCGGCATGTTACTGGGATTTTTGAATCTTATTTTAATGATTATCAAAAGTGAAAAGAACCATGACAGCCTCGAATTAAAAATTAAGGACCTGACAGCCATTAATGAGCGAACCCTGATGTTAGGTTTGTATATGTTAACCATTGGAACCTTCCTTGGAGGTGTGTGGGCCAACGAAAGCTGGGGACGCTACTGGGGTTGGGACCCGAAAGAAACCTGGGCGCTGGTCAGCGTTCTTGTTTATTCATTTATCCTGCACATGCACTATATACCTGGTTTGAAGAATAATTTCTCTTTCAACTTTGCCTCATTGATCGGCTACAGCGCAATATTGATGACCTATTTTGGTGTGAACTACTATCTTTCTGGCTTACATTCATACGCCGCAGGCGATCCTGTTCCGGTTCCCACTTTTGTGTATTACACACTGGGAGTCGTAATCCTGATTTCGTTGTGGGCTTATATTAATAACAGGCGGTTTGCAAAGCAACCTAAAGAAATTTCCTAATTATCGTTATCTGTGTGTTAGTCATAATCCAATGAAAAATTGAAATAATGAGAATCACTCTGGATATCGATACATCAAATATTAAAGCAATTGCTTTGGTTAATTACCTGAAAACTTTTCGACCTGCTAAGCCCGGGCCGATTTAGCGGGTCATTTCCCCGCTTCGAGCGTCCACGCTCGAAGATTTATCAAGTTTCAAACAAATCCAGGCTAAACAAGACTATTGGCTCCACCTCGCTTCAAACGTCCACCTTGAAGTATTCTGAGGAAGAATTTACAGCAAATGCCATCAATGCTGTTATTAAGGGGAAAGAACCAGAACCAAACTTCACCAAGGCCATTGGGTGTACGATAAAGTGGGCGGAGAAGTGAAAATGCTTGAATGATAAAATGATTGAATGCTTTAATTATACTGTTATCCAGGCACATTTACCCCATTCATTAAAGCATTTTAGCATTAAGGCATTCTATCATTTTATTTCAGGTGCACTTTTCATTAAGGAATCTAAATTTGTCTTTACTTTATCATACCTATGAAAACCATCCTCATCACCGGAGCTACTGACGGAATTGGCAAACAAACAGCGCTCGTACTGGCCGAAATGGGCCATGAAATTATTCTACACGGAAGAAATGAAGTAAGAGGAAAGGATGTATTGAATTTCCTTCAACGGCAAACCAAAAATGAAAATCTTCATTATGTCAATGCAGATTTTACCGAATTTTCTGAGATCGATAAACTCGTTGAGAATCTTAAAGCAAATTTTAACAAAATAGACGTATTGATCAACAATGCAGGGGTTTTCGAAAACCACAAAGTTATCCTTCCAAATGGATTTGAAAGAACATTTATGGTCAACCATCTGGCACCTTTCTCGCTCACACTCCAGTTGTTGGGTTTGATCAGAAATTCGGGAGCAGGGAGAATTGTCAATGTTTCCTCAATGGCTCAGGCCGGCACCATGGATTTCGACAACCTGAATGGTGAAAAATACTTTGATGGTTATAATGCCTATGCTTTATCGAAATTGGAGAATGTATTGTTTACATACAAATTGGCAAGAGAGCTGAGAAATACCGGTATTAAAGTAAATGCACTCCACCCCGGCGTAATCAGCACCAAATTGTTGCATGCAGGATGGGGTTCAGGTGGTGCTTCGTTAGATGAAGGTTCAAAAACATCGGTTTTTATAGCAACCTCAGAATCAATAAAAGATAAAACCGGGCTTTATTTTGTTAATTCACAGGAACGCCGTTCTTCAGCTATCTCCTACGATAAAAAAATCCAGGACAGGTTATGGGAAATTAGTTTGGAATGTTGTGGGCTGGATGATCAATTCATGAAAAGTTAATTGTTGTCAGTTGCGTGAGAGCAACGGACAATATTTTAACTGCATTTTGGAAAAGTATGAATAAATCCCACTAACCCAACCTGCTTCAAGTGCCCACACTTGAAGTATATCAGTAAGTTACAAAATAATCCCAAAACGACTCACGTTTATTTGAGTGGCCCAAACCCACAACATCGCAATGGTTTTGGCGGGTTGAAATAATATAAGCCCATTTAAATTTCAACCCACCGGGAATGAAGCTACCCGGCGGGTTAATGATGTGATGATTAATATCCCTTCCTAAAAAGATTGACACACCCCCTTTTATTTCTTAAATTTACACAAATGAAAAAGTCAATCATAATATCTCTGATCTCCTTGATGTTGGTTTTTGATTTTTATTCAAGCTATGCCCAAAAAGAAGCCAATGTATGGTATTTTGGTAGTTCTGTTGGTTTGGATTTTAACAATGAGCCACCTGATGTTTTATATTCTAGTTTTTCATTCTATCTATCTAGCTCATGCATGAGTGACCCGGACGGAAATTTTCTGTTCGCAACGAATCGCAGGATTGTTATGAACAGCAACCTGGAAGTGATGCAAAATGGCAGTGGCCTCATCGGTGGAAGTGCTGCTTCACAGGGGGCAATTATTGTACAAAAACCAGGCTCAGATCACCTGTACTACATATTCACTGTCCATGATTCGCACAACAACCCGCCCGGCTTTTATTATTCTGTGGTTGATATGGACCTGGACGGGGGACTTGGCGCTGTTACAAACGAAAAAAATGTCCCACTCAATAGCGCCTGGGATGCCTATCATAAAGTAATTGCAGTACGCCATGCCAACGACAGGGACATCTGGATCATTACCCGAAAACATGAGTATGATTCATATGCCGCATTCCTGCTAACCGAATCAGGAGTTGAAGACAGCCCCGTTATCAGTTATTCGCCTGACAGGCCGGCCAATAGGCTATATGGAGCAATGAAGATATCATTCGATAAAAAACACTTTATTGCGGCCTACCAAACTTTTTCGCTACCTGTTAACGACCCTTACCAGACTTATGATATCTGCCATTTTAATGATGCAAGCGGGGGCATTGATTTTATGTACACAGTTGACCCAAACATTATAGGAAATCAGCAATCACCCAATTCAGTCGAGTTTTCGCCCGATTCAAAACTTGCCTACCTGTGCAACTGGAGTACTGGACCTGGGAATGATTTTTTTAAAATATTTCAATATGATATGGAGCTTATCGAAGATTCCGCCCAATTTGTTCAGTCTGCCCTGTTGATCACAGACAAAGGTGGCGCCGGGCTGCAATTGGCAAGGGATGGCCGGATATATTGTGGCACGCAATCAATAGGTAATGAAGATTCATTGAACGTCATCCACAAGCCCTGGGTACGTGGTACAGGTTGTAATTACGAGGAAAACGTTATATCTTTTATTGAAGGAAACGGTGCTGGAAAGTACCTCCCCAACATCCTCTTAGACTACCTCTACCGTTTTGAATGGGAAGGCCAATGCCAGAGCAGCCCCTTCGTGTTCCAGTCCAACTTTCAGCCGGTTCCCGGGTTCATATCCTGGGACTTTGGCGATCCCGGTTCCGGTGTTGACAATTACTCCAATGATCTCAATCCGGAACACCTTTTCAGCGCTCCCGGCGAATATGAAGTATCGGTTTATGTAATCTATCCCGGTGGCAGGATAGAACAAACCTCCCGTGTGGTAACGGTAGAAGACATCCCTCATCCCGACCTTGGCCCTGATGTTTTGGTTTGTGAAGGAGAAGAAGTCACCCTGAATGCCGGTGATGAAGAAGGCATGTACGGCTGGAGCACAGGTGTGTTCGGGCAAAACCTCAGCGAGATTACCGTATCCGACAGCGGCTGGTATTGGGTACAGCTAACTACTGAACCGGGTTGTTTCGGTATCGACAGTCTTTACGTGGGCTGGTACCCAAAAGCCACCATCAACGAAGACCTACTGAACCTGGTACCCACCACCTGTGGTGGAAACAATGGCATGATACTTGGATTAGAAGTAACGGGCGAAGAACCCCTGTCTTTTGAATGGTACGATGCCGACAGCAATTACCTTGCAAACACCTTAGACCTTACAAACCTTGCAGTAGGCAATTACTTCCTGCACATCCTGGATGGCAATGGCTGTACAACAATATCCGATCCTTACACCATCACTGATGCCGGGGACATAGAAATAAGCACAGTTGAAAAGGAAAGCACCCATTGCAAGCAATCCGATGGAGAAATCAGGATCGGGGCAAACTCACTCGCAACGGACTATTTGTTGTATTCCATCGACAACGGCAATACCTGGCAGGCCAACGACAGTTTGTTCATTAACCTTCCGGCTGGCAATTACATCATCCGTGTAAGCGATACTTCAGGCTGCGAAAGCGTTTACGAAAACAACCCGGTAACAATAGAAAACATTGCAGGGCCTGAAGTAACAAATACTACAACTACCCCCGAAATAGATTATTTGTCTAACGGTGTAATAGACATCACAGCCGTTACCAACCAGGGACAAATCCATTACTCCATTGACAATGGTTCAAGTTTCCAGACAGACAACGGATTGTTCACCAACCTGAGTGCAGGCATATATTATTGCATGGTACAAGATGATTTTGGTTGCGATACCATATTTATCGTAGAAATAGAACGCATCTTCTCACAATTGATCGAAGCCATTGCAGGAGACGGTCACACCTGCATCGGCAATGCTGCTGTTGTACCCTTAAAACTCAACAACTTCACCGACATTTACAAATTCCATGTCAAGCTCACTTACGACACAGCCATCCTCACTTGCGATGGTTACATAAATGTACACCCTGACCTGGAAGCCAACTTGCAGGCGGCCATCATTCCCGGTACGGATGAAGTGATCGTAAGCTGGCAGGGTGAAGCAGCCATGTCGCTTGAGGAAAACGCTATCATGCTCGAACTGGTCTTCGGTGCAAAGGAGGAAGGTTTTTCTGGCATTGACTGGGCAGCCACTGAAGGCGAAAGTGTGTTTTATAATGACCAACTGGAAGAGATCAGTGCCGACTATCATTTTGGTTCTCTCAGGATATTCACCCGTCCAACAATCATGATGGGTGATCAAAGGGAGGTCTGTGAGGGGGAATATGTAATGGCTGTACCATTCATCAAGGGAGGATCAGGAGAAGTAAACTATTTATGGCAGGGCCCAAACGGTTTTGAAAGCACGGGTAGCTTCATCGAGTTTCAAAACACCACTGAGCAGGATG